>NZ_JAPZRB010000587.1:0-27558 GCF_027531105.1 Microcystis sp. LE18-22.4A | reverse complement strand
TCATTTTTGTAAATCTACTAATTTGGGATTTTTCAGGGGAAACTTTCTCCTAAAATTGGGCGTTACTTTCGGTTTTATCACTCAATCCAAGCTTTTGGGGGGTTCTACCCCCCAAACCCCCCGTTGGGGGCGTGGCGCCGCCCCCAAACCCCCCGCGCATTAGGTTAACTGTGAGATGCTTACACGCGATTGTTCATATTTTTGTACTAATTTAAGAGTCACTGATAATTCTAAATGCGGTTATTAAAGACTGATTATTTATCCCCCCTTTTGCCTTTTGCATGAGTGCCTTTTGCCTATCTTCATAAGTAGCCTATACTCAAGGGATTTAGTATGATGAGTTTTTTACTCAAAAAACAGTATCTTTTTCGCCATCAAAGCAGTAATTAGCTATTCAACTAGGTCAAGATCAATTACAATGGTTAAAAGCTCAAGGAAAGGGATATGAAACAGGAATTAACCATATCTTGCGGGAAGTGATGGCACGCCAGCACCAGTGAAAAACATCGAAATAAAAATTGTCAGATCCCCCCGCCTATCGGCACCCCCCTTATCAAGGGGGGCAGGGGGGATCAGAGTCCAAAATCTATCTTCTCTTTGATTATAACTACTTAATTTACCTCCTCTAAGCCCATGTCTAGATTATTAATCAGCCAGTATCAGGCGGAAGTTGAGAAGATTGTCCAATATGGCGGCAGTCGCAAGGAAACTTCGATTAGAGTCGCTTTTCAGAATTTGTTAAATGACTATTGCAAGGCGCGGGATTTTTTGTTAATTCCGGAGTTGGATTATCGCACTAAGTCGGGAAAAGTTGTCTATCCTGACGGGACGGTAAAGGATGCTTTACGGTTAGATTGGGGATATTGGGAAAGTAAGGATCAATACGATAATTTAGATGAAGAAATTGAGAAGAAGTTGGCGAAAGGCTACCCCAATGACAATATTTTATTTGAAGATTCCCAGACGGCGGTTTTAATTCAAGGAGGAGAGGAAAGACTGCGCGTCTCGATGCGCGATGATGAGGCTTTGGATGGGATTATTAATGCTTTTATTAATTATGTACGTCCGGAGGTTGAGGATTTTCGAGAGGCGATTGCTAGTTTTAAGGAAGATTTACCAACAATTTTAGAAGCGTTGCGGGGTTTAATTGCGTTGCAGTCGGAGACGAATCGGAATTTTGTGACAGCGCGGGACAATTTTTTAGAGATTTGTCGCAAGTCAATCAATCCAGAAATTAGTCTGGAAGATGTGCGAGAGATGATTATTCAGCACATCCTGACAGAGGATATTTTTATCAATATTTTTAATGAGTCTCAGTTTCACCGGGAAAATAATATCGCCAGGGAATTACAGGGAGTGATTGAAACTTTCTTTACTGGTAATACCAAGCGCAATACTTTAGGGACTATTGAACGTTATTATGCGGTAATTCGGCGGACAGCGGCGAATATTTATAACCACCACGAGAAGCAGAAATTTCTCAAGGCGATTTATGAGAATTTTTATAAAGCATACAATCCGAAAGCGGCGGACCGGTTGGGAATTGTCTATACACCCAATGAAATTGTCCGTTTTATGATTGAAAGTGTCGATTATTTAGTCCACAAGCATTTTGGTAAGTTGTTGGCGGATCCAGGAGTAGAAATTTTAGATCCGGCGACGGGGACAGGAACTTTTATAACGGAGTTGATTGAGTATTTACCGAAGGATAAGTTACGGTACAAGTATAAGCATGAGATGCACTGTAATGAGGTGGCAATTCTGCCTTATTATATTGCGAATTTGAATATTGAGTTCACCTACAAGCAGAAGATGGGTGAGTATGAGGAGTTTGAGCATATCTGTTTTGTGGATACCCTAGACCATGCTGCTTCTAATATCAAGCAGATGGATTTGTTTGCTATGTCGGCGGAGAATACCCAACGGATTCATAATCAAAATGACCGCAATATTTCTGTAATTATTGGTAATCCTCCTTATAATGCCAGGCAGGAGAATTTTAATCAAGGTAATGCAAATCGAAGTTATGAAGCGATTGACAAGTGCATTAAATATACTTATATCAAAGAAGGTAAGGCACAGAATCAAATTGTCGTCTATGATATGTACACTCGCTTTATTCGTTGGGCTTCGGATCGATTAAATAAAAATGGTATAATAGCGTTTATTACTAACTCTTCTTTTATCGATGCGTTGGCTTATGATGGATTTAGAAAAGTAGTAGAGAATGAGTTTAGTGAAATTTATATCATTGATTTAGGTGGTAATGTCAGGAAAAATCCTAAACTTTCAGGGACAACTCATAATGTTTTCGGTATTCAGACGGGGGTGGCGATTAGTTTGATGGTGAAGCGAGAAAGTAATAATCTTCCTTGTCGAATTTTATATACTCGCCGTCCTGAATTGGATACAGCAGCGCAAAAATTAGAGTTTTTGTCATCGACAAAACTTAATCAGCTTGATTTTGAGCATATCATCCCAGATAAAAAACATAATTGGCTCAATCAATCAGATAATGACTTTTATCAACTGCTACCCTTGATTGATAAGGATGTCAAAAGTGGCAAGTCTGAGAAAGCTGTGTTTAAGTTGTTTTCATTGGGTGTAGTAACCAATCGAGATGAGTGGGTATATGATTCTCTCAAAGAGAGTTTAATAAATAAGATTAGTTTTTTCATTGAAAAATACAATTACTCTGTTGAAAATCAATTACAAGACTTTTCAATAAAGTGGAGTTCTTCTTTAGAGAATTTCTGGAAATCTCGAATAAAGTCTGATTTCGATGATAATTTAATTCAATTATCTCTATATAGACCTTATTTTAAGCAATTTCAATACACAGAAAAATTATTTAATCATCGATTGACAGAAAACCATTACGAGATGTTTTCATTAGATCTAAAGTCTTTTAATAAGATAATAGCTTTTTCTGGCATTAGTTCAAGCAAGCCTTTTCATTGTCTTTCCTGTGATTTATTAATTGGTTTAGATACACTTGAAAAAACTCAATGTCTCCCCCTCTACTACTACGAGAAAGAAGGAAACCGCATCGATAATATCACCGATTGGGGATTGCAACAATTCCAAAAACATTACAACGATAAAACCATCACCAAACTCGATATCTTCCACTACACTTATGCAGTCCTTCACTACCCGGAATATCGCAGTAAATACGAATTAAATCTCAAGCGAGAATTTCCCCGACTTCCCTTTTATGATAACTTCTCTCAATGGGTAGAATGGGGAAGCAAACTAATGGAATTACACATCAACTATGAAACCGTCGCACCCTACCCACTAACTCGCATTGATACTAATAATAATCTCAAACCGAAACCTAAACTAAAAGCTGACCGAGAAAAAAATTCCATCAACCTTGATGATATCACTTTCCTACAAGATATTCCCAAAATTGCCTGGGAATATAAACTCGGTAATCGTTCAGCCCTAGAATGGATTTTAGATCAATATAAGGAAAAGAAACCCAAAGATAAAACCATCGCCGAAAGATTTAATAACTATCGCTTTGCCGATTATAAAGAAACAGTAATTGACTTATTACAACGAGTCTGCACTGTCAGCGTCGAAACCATGAAAATAATAGAAGCGATGAGGCATTAAAAAGATTGCTTCCGGGAAATCTTATTCTACATTCTACACCCTGCCTCCAAGAAAAACTTTTTGCCGCAAACCCTAAGTAGGGAGGCATAATTATTTGTAGGATGGGTTAGCGGTAGCGTAACATGAGCGGGCGTTGGGTTTCATGCTTCAACCCAACCTACGTTCATCTTATATTTAATTCCACCCACCCACTTACTTTCTATTCTTGTCTAAGTTGTTGTAGTTTTTCTGTCTCTTGTGCGGGTGGTTGTATAGTTTTTTTTGCGGGTTATTCTCAAGCGTTCGGCTATTCTTGCCACTGTCGCCACACTTAACACTATACCAGTTCTTTCTAGGAATAGTTTCGATAGTTGAGCCAGAGTTGCGTCATTATTTTCCTCAATTAACGTACCGAGGACGATCATTTGTTCTGGCGTGAGTTTTAAATGACGTCCACATCGATAAGTCTTCGGTCGAAGATCTCCCGTTTCTCGATATTGCTTCAAAAGCTTTTGTACGAAACTTAGGGTTACGCAGAATCTTTTCGCTAATTGTCTTTGAGAGATGGGTTCGTTATAATAACAGTCGAGGATTTTCTGACGGAACTCTACTGGATAGGATTTCATTTTTTGTGCGGTTTAGCTATCGATGACATTATACTTCATATTTGTGAGAAAGAAAGAAAATTGAGACGAGGCAACCCTACCGCTCAACTACTAGGGTTGATTCAAGGTAGGGTTGATTCATGAATCAACCCTACCACCGACATCGGGGGGCAAGGGGAGATTCAGCTAATCTAAGGATAGGCGGTTAAGATGCGTCTTAGCTTAGTGGGTTTTCTGGCGCGACCCAAGCGATCGCTAAAGATGTTATTATCTAGGACAGTCAACTGAAAATTCCCGCAACCTTCCTAGCCACCGATGAGAGCGATCGCTAAAGATGATATTCTTTATATTCACCATGAGGATGTGCCGGTTTACAAAAAAGGCGGTTCAGTGGTGAGAAATAGTTATTTTTGGGCGCTAAAATCGATCGCCTGTGGAGCGCGTCGGGGACAGGATTGGGAGTTCGATGCGGAGGTGTGGGTGGCGCTGGTGCGGATGTTGCTCTGTTTTGCCAATTCTGGCTATTTGGGGGATGGTGAGACAATTTTAGAGTTTACTGTCGATTGTCCCATTCCCGAACCTTTGCGGGGGATATCTACTTACTTATAGCCTCGCTGAGATAGTTAGCGGTGGATTCCACCAGGGGAATAGTATTTTCGTATAACATTCGCGTCGGTCCGATAATGCCAACACTACCGACGGGAGTATCTCCCTGTTTATAAAAAGCGGAGATAAGAGTACAAGGGCGCATGGATTCCAGAGGATTTTCGGAACCAATAGTGATTTTGACTTTTTTAGCTGATTTTTCTGGTTCTGGTCTTTGTAAAATCAGGGGTAAAAGGCGATCCTGTTCTGCTTCCAATAGATGCAGTAACATTTGTACTTGTTGCCATTGGGCGAATTCTGGCTGTCGAATGACTTCAGCG
Organism: Microcystis sp. LE18-22.4A; assembly: GCF_027531105.1. NCBI lineage: Bacteria > Bacillati > Cyanobacteriota > Cyanophyceae > Chroococcales > Microcystaceae > Microcystis > Microcystis sp. LE18-22.4A. The sequence continues at coordinate 22,424 of NZ_JAPZRB010000587.1, read as the reverse complement.
ACACCATGGACGATAATCTCCGGGGTGGCAGTGGATTGGAGACTAGCGCCGATTTCTTGGCTTAATTGTTGGAGAAAATGGGTATAACGGGCAAATTCTCGCTCGATTTGCCGCCAATCGAGGTTAATTAAATCTGCCAAGCAATAACCTTTTAATTTTTCCCCGAGAAAATTAGAGAGGATTTGTAATTCTTCTGCTAATCCATCCTCCTTGTCCGTTGCCATAGACTCAGGAATCTCTATCATAACCGAGCGTGTTTGTAAACTATCTGTAACAATAATTAACATAATCTGCCGGTCCGAGACGGGGACTAATTGCAGATGACGCAGGGTATTGGTGAGGGTGTGGGGGAGGGTAACGATAGCGATATAACCGCTTAAACCGGCTAAAAGTTGGGTGGCCCGTTGCAGCAGACTTTCGAGACTCCAAGCGGGAGATTTAGCATTTTGATGCAGATAATAGCCGATTTTTTCGCCGATACGGTCATCGGGAGTCATTAACTCATCGACGTAGAGACGATAACCCCAATCGGAGGGAATGCGTCCGGAGGAAGTGTGGGGTTGATAGAGTAAACCTTCTTTTTCTAGTTTACCGAGAGCATTGCGAATCGTGGCGGAACTAACAGTAAATTTGTACTCATCGAGTAGAGTTTTCGAGCCAACCGGTTCGGCCGTGGCGATATAATGTTGGATTGTCGCCTTTAAGATATGTTGATAGCGATCGCTGAGATGGGTTCTAGCGGACATAGGGGAATAATCTTAACAAAAGATTTATAACATTTTTTTAGACAGTATAACGCTTAATCAGTTATCAGTTATCAGTAATCCATGGTAAGAAAGGGGATAGTTTGCCTCTCTCTTTTCCCGATGGTGGCCATGAAAATTAGTAACGGGGAATATTAGGATCGACGAGGAGGGAATAAGCATCGATGCCACCGTTAATATTTTTAACATTAGTAAAACCCTGACTTTGTAGCCATTGGCACATTTGCAGGGATCTCATGCCATGGTGACAGATAACGAGGGTTTCTGCTTGGGGGTTGAATTGGGTGGCAATAGTGGGCGACCATTCTCGGTATTGACTCAAGGGTAAAATGGTAAAACTGGCCACAGATGCGATCGCAACTTCCTCTGGTTCGCGCACATCAATAAGTTGTAAATTAGGATCATGATCGGCTAAACGGAGAGCGAGTTCATGGACGCTAATTTCGGGAATGCTCATAGATTTGGTCTTAAGAATCGGTTATCTTTCCTTTAGAGTAGCAAATCGAGGGACCCTGAGCGGTTAGGGACTTGCGTAGGAATAATATCGCAGCCAAGTGGGGGGATTTGGTCAGTGCCAGAGCGGGGGGGTGATATAATGGGGAAACGGCAGGTATTGAAGAGATTGATGCTTTTTAGTACGCCGATTAATCGACAAGCTGAATTTTGATGAATATTGAACAAGCCGTTATCGAAAACTTGCGAAAACTTCCTTTAGAAAAACAACAAGAAGTCTTAAACTTCAGCCAATTTCTAACTCAGATAACTTCGCCAAAAATTGAAGAGATGACCTCCCAAGAAAAAGCAGAAGATTGGCTAAAATTTCTGGAAAGTCAACCCAAGGATACCCCCGGATTACCTGATGAAGCCTTAGGGCGTGAAACTATCTATGACTGATGGCTAACTATCTATTTGATACCAATATTTTCCTGAGGCTGAGTGACCGAATTTCCGCTAATTATGCCTTAGCAAGAGATGCGACCTATATCTTAATAGAGCAAGGACATAAATGCTGCTTGACCTCACAAATTATCATTGAGTTTTGGGTAGTTGCCACCCGTCCTACTGAGGTTAATGGGTTAGGCTGGACTCCTGAAAGAACTAAAAATCAAATCAATCAATTTCTAACCAGATTCACTGTCCTCGAAGAAACGCCAGAGATATTTACCCTTTGGTTTCAATTAGTCACTGACTATAACATCAAGGGAAAAAGAACTCACGATATTAGGCTTCTGGCTGTTATGAAAGCTCATAGTATCACTCATTTATTAACCTTTAATCCTGATGACTTTGTTCCCCTTCCTAATATCATCATCCTTCAGCCGCAAGACTTACTTAATCCCTAATGGTGAGGGGAATTCTGGGGAACAGAAAAAAGCGCATTTGCCCCCGGCTGGATTTCAGTTAAGCTTTGATTAGAGGTTATTGTAGGAGAGAGTTATTGATACCGAATAGATTCACCGATAGGTATTGCGCTGAAGCTATCTTGTCCTCGGTTTTTTATCCTCTGATTAATTTCTAAGTTGTACTGTATTCTCCCCACTTCCCCACTTCCCCACTTCCCCACTTCCCCACTTCCCCACTTCCCCACTTCCCAGCTTATGATTCCCCTACAATTAACCCTGAAAAATTTTCTCAGTTATCGCGAGGCAGTGCTAGATTTTCGCGGATTACATACTGCCTGTATTTGTGGTGCCAATGGTGCGGGAAAATCCTCTTTACTCGAAGCAATTACTTGGGCAATTTGGGGAGAAAGTCGCACCTCGATTGCTGATGATGTGATTCATGCGGGCAGCGATTATGCGCGGGTAGATTTCGAGTTTAGTTATGGGGGAGAAATCTATAAAATTATCCGTAGTCGTCACCGGGGAGGGAAAGCTTCTAGTTTAGATTTTCAGGTGATTAATGATCAGAGTTTTCGTCCTTTATCGGGTAAAAGTATTAAAGATACCCAAGCACAGATTAATACTTATCTGAAAATAGACCATAAAACTTTCATTAATTCTGCTTATTTACGACAGGGACAAGCGGACGAGTTTATGAAACAGCCTCCCAGTGGTCGTAAACAGATTTTAGCAGAATTATTGCAACTCGATCGCTATGAAATTTTAGCAAATAAAGCCAAGGATATATCGAAACAATTTGATGGACAGTCCCTCCAGATCGAGCAGCAAGTAGAAACTATCAAACTCCGTCTTCAGGAGAAAAATTCTTATCAGCAACAGCTGCAAGAGTTAAGCACCCAAATTGACCAAATTAATCAAGCACAAGAGGTAAATAATCGGCGTTTACAGCAACTACAGGGGGAAGAAAATCAGCGTCAGAATTGGGAAAAACAGCTGCAGTGGCAAAGAGAACAGGAGCGAGCTTTATTAGCAGAAATCGAGAGATTAGACCGGGAAAAAGTTAGTCTAGACAATCAATTAAATCAAATAAGGACTATTCTTCATCGCAAAAATGACATTATTACTGCACACGAGCGCCTAATCAATTTAGACCAGAAAGAGGCAAGTTTGTCAAGTCAATTACAAGCTTGGCAACAGGCCCAGTATGATAAACAACAATTAGAACAGAAATTACAGCAAAAAATTAACGAATTTACCCTTCCCATCCAACAAACGAGCGCTCGTTTAGAAGAATTGGGAAGACAGGAACAAGAAACTCAAAAAATTATCGAGCAAGCGGGGGATATTCAAGCAGGATTAGAGAAATTAAATTATCATCGTCAACGTCTTCAGGAATTGGATAGATTAGCTTTAAAATATGCTCCTTTAAATAGCCGAAAAGCTGATTTAAATATGCAGTTGGAACGGGAAAAAGCTAAGATCAATGCTCGTTGGGAACAACTGCAAAGAAATCGGCAACAATTAGAGACAGAAATCGCTCGTATTCCTCTACTAAGAGAGGAAGCTCTCAATTTAGCCAAACGAATTAAGGAACTAGATAAAAAACAAACCTATTGTGAACGAGTTGAAGAAAAGGAAACTCTTAAACAAGTGGATAAAAAAAGTTTATTGGAGCAACAGAAAAGATATGAAGAACAACTTTTAGAGTTAACTGATAAATTGGAAAAATTAAATATTCCCGATTCGGTTTGTCCTCTGTGTGAACAGAATTTAGACAGTCATCACCGTCATCAAGTAATCAGGAAAACCCATCAACATCAAGAACAAATTCAAGAGCAAATCTGGTCCCTACAGGAAAGGATGGCAGACTGCGATCGAGATTTAAAACGTTTAGGGGAGGAATTAGCCCAAATTAAACAAGAATTGCCAGCAAGATCGAATCTACAACAAAAATATGTGCAGTTGGAAGTCAAGTTAGAAACTATTGAAGAAAAGGAAATAGAACTAGAGAAAACCGAGGAGATACTTGTCGAGTTAGAAGCACTTTTAAGCAGTGGCAATTATGCCCTAGAATTACAGCAAGAATTACAAATTGTCAATCAAGAAATCGCCTTTTTAAACTATGATGAACAAAGTCATGCTTTAGTCAGAGGAGAAGAAAAAAGATGGCGTTGGGCAGAAATTCAAGAATCAGAACTTAAGCAAGCAAACCGTCGTTTAGCTAATATCAAGGCCGAGAAACCTAATTTAATTAATCAATTAGCTAGACTAGAACAAGAGAAGCAAGAACTAGGTCAAAACTCCCCACTTAAACAGGAAGTTGAACGCTTAGAAAAGTTTATTCAAAACTTAAATTATGATCGCAGTGAACATCAGAATATTCAAAATCTGATCCGACAATTACAGGGGGTAAGATTACAGTATCAAGACTGGCAACAAGCAGAAAAAAATTATCCGGAAATAGCCGCTAAAATCGCTGAGATTGAGCAAAGATTACAGCTGCGAAATCAGGATCGCCAGAAGCTGAATCAGGAGTTAGCCAATATTAGTCAAAAGATTGGTACTTTGACTGACTATCGCCAAGAAATAGCCGCATTATCGACCAATATTCAACAGCGAAGACAGATAATTGATGGATTGCTCTCCCAAAAAGGTCGGGTTGAGGAGAAATTACATCAACTAGAAACTTTAGGTAAACAACTGATAGAAAAAGAGAGCGATTTAGCTAAAGTGAAAAAACAATATACAGTTTATAAAGAGTTAGCCATAGCTTTTGGCAAAAATGGTTTACAAACTCTGATGATTGAAAATGTTTTACCAGAGTTGGAAGCACAAACTAATCATATCTTAGCTCGCTTAACTGGTAATCAATTTCATGTGCAGTTTTTAACCCAAAAAAGTGGTAAAGGTACGAAGAAACAGCGACAAAAGTTAATCGATACGTTAGATATTATTATTGGCGATACCCGCGGCTCTCGTCCCTACGAAACCTATTCAGGAGGAGAAGCTTTTCGGATTAATTTCTCGATTCGATTAGCTTTAGCGAGATTATTGGCACAAAGAGCCGGAACAGCCCTACAAATGCTCATTGTTGACGAAGGATTCGGAACTCAGGATGCGGAAGGATGCGATCGCTTAATTGCGGCAATTAACGCTATATCCGCCGATTTTGCCTGTATTTTGACTGTAACTCATATGCCCCAATTTAAAGAAGCTTTTCAACATCGCATCGAAGTCCGCAAAACCGAACAGGGTTCTCAATTAATGTTATTATCCTAGGAAAAATATTGATGTAAAGATGGAAAAGATTACGATCACAGTCAAACTATTTGCTATTTATCAAGAAGTCTATCAAACTTCACAATTAAACCTCGAATTTCCTGCCCACACTTCCGTTACAGAAGTGTTAAACTATATTATAGCCCCCTATCCTCAATTAGAAAGATGGCGCGATGTTACTCGTTTTGGAGTTAATCTTCAGTTTGTTTCGGGAGAGAAAATCCTCAAAAATGGCGATGAGATAGTTTTAATTCCCCCCGTTAGTGGTGGCTAAATGGGGTTTGCTGAAAAAGTACGGGCGAAGCATTCGGATAGAAAATCTACGGTTTCACCGATAGGTTATTGTCCGAATGCTTCGCCCCTACAGGACGCGGGCTGATGAAGACGCAAGGTTTTGAAGCACGATTCTCTCAAAATCTTGCACCTGTTTCGCTCGTAAAGCCACAAAACCCTTACCTTGCCTACATTTCACATTTATTCAGCAAGCCCTAAATGGAGATAGGGAAAATCACAAAAACTGCCACCTTTTTTACTTTTTCCTTGATATCCCGTGTCTAACTGGCAAATTCCCCCATCGGTAGAGCTTCCCCAAGAGTTTTTAAAAATAGTCCAAGACTACACCCCAGAGTCGGATGGCAGCGTCGTGGCACAAATATTATGGCATCGCGGTATCCGGGATGGGGCGACTCTGGGGACGTTTCTGGATGAGAAAGCTTATCAGTCAAAAACTCCCTTTGATTTTGGGCAAGAAATGAACTTTGCCGTCAAAAGACTGGAAAAAGCCCTCAATAAAGGGGAAAAAGTGAGTATTTGGGGGGATTTCGATGCCGATGGTGTCACCGCTACCAGTGTACTCTGGGAAGGATTAGGGCAGTTTTTCCCACCCTATCAACAGTTAGATTATTACATACCCGATCGCCAAAAAGAATCCCACGGCCTCAATTGTCCTGGTATCGAGAAACTAGCGCATCAAGGAACCAGTTTAATCGTCACCTGTGACACGGGAAGCACGAATATCGCCGAAATTGACTATGCAAACAGTCTAGGTATCGATATTATCATCACCGATCATCATACCCTACCCGACGAGCGCCCCGAGGTGATTGCCCTGATTAATCCCCGCTACTTTGTGGAAACCCATCCTTTCTATCATCTTTCTGGGGTTGCCGTTGCTTATAAATTAGTGGAAGCGATGTATTTAACCCTGGCAGATATTCCCAGAAAACCCCTAGAAAATTTACTCGATTTAGTGGCGATTGGTTTAATTGCCGATTTAGTCAAATTGACGGGAGAATGTCGTTATTTAGCCCAAAAAGGTCTTAAAAAACTGCAAAACACTCAGCGTTTGGGAGTTAAAAAATTACTGGATTTATGTAACAAAACCGGAGATAGACCGATGGATATATCCTTCGGTATTGGACCGCGAATTAATGCCGTCAGTCGCATTTATGGCGATGCTAGATTTTGTGTGGAATTACTCACCAGTGAAGATGAAAAACGTTGTCACGAATTAGCTGAACAAGCGGAATTGGCCAATATTCGTCGCCAAGAAATCCAACGGGATATTATTAAACAAGTTCAGAAAAAACTAGAAAGAATTGATCTTTCTACCACTAATGTAATTATTTTAGATGATCCCCAATGGCCGGCGGGAATTTTAGGATTAGTTGCGGGACAAATTGCCCAAGAATACCAGCGACCGACAATTTTATTAAGTACCAGTGAACCACCTTTTGCTAAGGGTTCCGCTAGGTCAATTCGCGAGATCGATCTTTATCAATTAGTATCCTCTCAATCCCATCTTTTACATCGTTTTGGTGGTCATCCTTTGGCCGCAGGTTTAAGTTTAACTATAGAAAATTTACCCCTATTTATTGAGGGAATTAATCAACAGTTGCGACGCACAGGAATTGATTTAACTTCCCTTTCTTCCGAGATAGAAGTGGCTGCGGTGGTGACAGTTTCCCAATTGGGAAAAAGTCTATTTAGAGAATTAAAATTACTGGAACCCTGCGGGATGGGTAATCCGACACCGAAGCTATTAATTCAAAATTGTTATTTTCACAATCTTTGGCATAAAAATCTTGAGGATTTCAAAGGCAGAAAAATCGCTTATCCCCGGACAACTTTTGAGATCTGGGATAGTTCAATCGAGCAGGGTTTCCCCGGTATGTGGTGGGGTCATCACAAAGACGAAATTGCTGCCGATACCCGTTATGATGCCGTAGTCGAATTAGATTTTAATACCTACAAAAATCGCTATGAAGTGCGCTTAATTGCCTTGCATCCCTATCAACAAGAATCCCTAACCTATAGCAATAAAAAAGATTTTTTAATCGACAATCGCCATCGAGAAATTAGTCAAGAAGTTAGCCAATTAAATCCCCTTTTTCTCTGGGAATGTCCCCGGGATTGGACAAAACTTTCCAGGGAATATCAACAGGCAATTTTACGGGATAAAAAGTTAGTTCTTGCCTATGCTAGTCCTTTGAAAAAATCCGCTCACACCACATGGATAAACCTTGTCGGGATCGGGAAATATTTAGCTAGAACTACAACCAGCATTTCCTGTCAACAATTACAAAACCGCTTAAACCTCAGTTATCATACCCTAGAATTAGGATTAATTTCCCTAGCAGAAAATGGCTTTAAAGTCAAGAAAAATCAAGAAAATTTATCCTTTGAATTAGTCAATCATGAGGCAAAAATTAATAAGATTGAACAATTTCTAGAAGCGGTAGCTCTAGAAAACTTTCTCCAGCAATACTTTGCTACTGTTCCCCTAGAAATACTGCAAGCAATTCTCAATCATGAAGACTCGATCGATTTCTAGTTATAACCCTTATTTACTGATAGCTGATAACTGATAACTGATTACTGATTACTGATAACTGATAACTGATTACTGATTACTGATTACTCCTTGACCGAAGAATTTCGGGGGTTTTGCCAGGGTATAAACTTCCGTATTTTGTGCGATTGCTTGACGAATATAGAGAGGAGTTTGTAACATTCCTAGTAAACTCATGCCATCAATTAAACGTAATCCTCCCGTAGTTGTATCGCTGATTAATTCATCTACCACGTCCGGATCGGGACGAGTATTTAAAGGATGATTAGCACAGAGAGTAAAACCCCAAGGGGAACCATAACTAGGAGTGGGAGCGCAATAGGAATGAACGTAGGGAAAAACTGCTTTTAAAGTATTCACCAAACGCGCATGATACATCACCGAAGGAGGAGAAACCGGGCCAGATTGGACAACAACAATGCCATTTTCTGCCAAAACTCTTTGTAGTTTTTCAAAGTATTCTTTCGTGAATAGGGGGAAAGAAGGACCCTCTTCGATGGGATCAACCAGATCGGAGATAATAATATCCCATTGATCGTTAGTGGTGTCTAAAACTTCTAAAGCATCAGCGACAACTAACTGAAAACGAGGATCATCAAAAGTACCTTGGTGCATTTCGGGAAGATGTTCCTTACAAGCTGCCACCACATCCCCATCGATATCAATCATCATCACTTTTTCGATTGTTTTCCAACGCAATAACTCCCGCGTTGTCGCACCTTCACCACCTCCCAGAATTAAAGCAGTTTTTGGTTCTTGGTGGGCAATCATTGCCGGTTGCACTAATGCTTCATGATAAATAAATTCATCCCCCGTACAAGATTGCCATTTCCCATCCAGTACCAAGGCTTTTCCATAGGCCCCCGATTCAACAATATACATCTCCTGAAAAGCGGTTTTTTTGTAGGCTAAAATCCTGGAAACCCCATGACTATAAATGTCCCAGGGGGTAATATATTCGTTAACCCATAGATCCGCTTTTAGTTCACTTCCTGCCATAACTAATCCTCCTTGGGGTGAAAAAGGCACGATCTATTATTATACGACAATTGACAAAATTCGATCGATAACCTGGAATTATCTCCGGGTAATCCCGAAGCTGCCGATAATCGATCGCTGAAAAACGGTAAGCTAGAAAAGATTAGCTTCAAGTAAACTTCTAGCCACTAACCTATGACTAAAAACGAGACTACCGAGAAAAAGATTTTTCTCCTAGATTTTGAGAAACCCCTCTACGAATTAGAATCCCGCATCGAACAGATTAAAGAATTAGCCCAAGAAAATAGCGTAGATGTCTCGGAACAAATTACTCAACTAGACGAACGAGCTAATCAATTACGTCGTGAAATTTTTAGCAATCTCACCCCTTCCCAAAGGCTACAATTAGCCCGTCATCCCCGGCGCCCCAGTACCCTAGACTATATTCAAGCAATCACCGATGAATGGTTCGAGTTACACGGTGATCGCGGTGGTTACGACGATCCCGCTCTTGTGGGTGGTGTTGCCCGTTTTAACGGTCGTCCCGTGGTGATTATCGGGCATCAAAAAGGCCGGGATACTAAGGATAATGTGGCTAGAAATTTCGGCATGGCTGCCCCCGGGGGTTATCGTAAAGCCATGCGTTTAATGGAACACGCCCATCAGTTTAATCAGCCAATTTTAACCTTTATTGACACCCCCGGTGCTTGGGCGGGGGTGGAAGCGGAAAAATTAGGTCAAGGAGAAGCGATCGCCTATAACCTCCGGGAGATGTTCCGTTTAGATGTGCCGATCATTTGTACTGTTATTGGCGAAGGTGGTTCGGGCGGCGCTTTGGGCATTGGTGTCGGCGATCGCCTGTTAATGTTAGAGCATTCTGTCTATACCGTGGCGACTCCCGAAGCTTGTGCCGCCATTCTCTGGAAAGATGCCAAAAAATCCGATAAAGCAGCAGTTGCCCTCAAAATTACCTCAAAAGATTTGAAAGAGTTAAATATTATCGATCAGATCGTTCCTGAACCCTCCAGAGGGGCCCATGCTGATCCGATTAGAGCGGCAGCCAATTTAAAAGCCGCTATTAGTGAAAATTTAGAGGCTTTATCTTTGTTAACTCCCCAACAACGGCGCGAATCTCGTTATCAAAAATTCCGCAATTTAGGCGTATTTTTAGAAGCTACAGCTTAATCAGTGATCAGTGATCAGATGTGAGTTTTCAGTGATTAGTTTGTTTTGTAGATTTGGAAGATTTCAGCTTCAGTTTAAGGGTTGCACCGACAAAGCTATAATATTGATGGCAGGTTCAAAGACACACCAGATGAAACGGGACGAGGTGCTGGCAATTCTAGAGGCACACCGAGAACAGTTACAAAAACTAGGGGTGAAATCTTTGTCTTTATTTGGTTCAGTGGCCAGGGATGAAGCTGATGCCGATAGTGATGTAGATTTGTTAGTAGAATTCGATCGACAAGGTGGTTTTTTTCAACTTCTGCAAGTACAGTATTATTTAGAAGATATTCTGGGATGCTCTGTGGATTTAGGAACTCAGGATGCCTTAAGAGAACATTTACGGGAACCTGTGCTTGAGGATCTGATCAATGCCTTCTAGAGATTGGCGACTTCGCCTTCAAGACATTTTAGAATCTATCAGTGAAATTGAACAGCGAACAAAGGCAATGACGTTTGAGGAATTTGCCAAGAATCAAACAAATATCAAAGCGGTTCTCTATGATTTTATTATTATCGGAGAAGCAACTAGAAATGTACCGAAGGAAATTCAGTCTCGCTATCCTCTTATTCCTTGGCGTTTAATGGCAGGAATGAGAAATGTTGCAACTCACGAATATTTTCAAGTTAATTTAAGTAGAATTTGGGCAACAATTCGAGAAGATTTGCCGACCTTAGTACCACAACTACAAGAAGTATTGTCAAGGGAAACAGACCCGGAATAGTTGCGGGGCATTTGTCATATTTAGGGCTGGCTGAATGATGGTAAAACCCTTTGAAAATAAGACTTTTGACCTGTTAAAATCCGATGTTATACTAAATCCAGTTATTAAAGACGGATTATCTATTACCCCTATTGCCTCTCCTCATAAGTAGCCTATACTAAACGGATTTAGTATTAGTCCGATTATTTCCGAGTTATTAGTGGTAAATTAATCTTACCAATTAAAAGGTCCCAAAGCCCGATCGTTGTAATCGCCACCCTCGGCAATAAAATGAATGACCATCGATTTACGGGTTAGCAGGGTATTATTAATCTTCCCACCACCATGAATTAACATTCCGTGCCAGAGAAGAATCTCTCCTTTTTTAGCAGTAAATGATTGACAGTCATAATTCTGAGCGCGCTGGTTAACATAATCTTGGTATTGGGGAATTTGAGCGGCAGTAATATTTTTAAGATTGACGGCGGGATAGTCTGGGAAAAAGTCAGTTACTTTGATATTTTTATGAGATTTAGGATAAAAAATTAGCGGCCCAGCATCGGCGGAAATATCTTCCAAGGCAATCCAAACACCAACTAAATGATTAGCCGGATGAACATAAAAAACTGCCATATCCTCGTGCAGCCCCTGCTCTGTACCGTGCAGGAAGTTGATGGAATATCTCGGTTCGCAGGATTTGCCAATAATTAAATTAACTAAATCTCTCAGATTTTGATTGTCAAAAATTGCTTGAGCGGCGGGGGAAATCTCATGAAAGGCATGGAGTCGCCAAATAGAATTGACTAAGGCTTTTCTTTGCTCGATATCTAGGGCTAAAACTTGCTCGTGACTTAAACTCGCCGGTAGATTTTCTGCTTGAATGCCTTCAATTCTTAATCCAGGGATAGCCGATTCTAGGAAAAATAAATCGGCTAATTCTGCTACTAAATTATCGATCGCCGTTGCGGGAATTAAATCTTTGACAATACAATAACCCAATTCTCGCCAATGGTCAAGGAGTTGATATTCTCGTTCGGAAATTCGCCGTTGTTGACGAGCTTTTTGCAGGGATTTTTCGGCTTGCGATCGCTCTAACCAGGGTAATTCGGCAGTAGAATTGAAAGACCAGGGCAAATTTTTTAAGATATCGGCAATTTTAAGAATCATGGTGAGTCCATCTTTTCCGAGCTACTTTCGGACTATTCTAATCTATGAGTGTTCAGTCTAGTCTGTCAACAGATATATAGCGTTTTTCAGTCTGCTGAGGTACAAAAGTTATGGGTTTTAGGCACTCATGCAAAAGGCAAAAGGGAAGAAAAATAGGTGTACCTCACTAGCTTAGGAAACGATATAAATTATCTGAAAAAACCCCCTAGGATGAGTTAGGAGGTTACAGGGAAAAAATTAATCAGGGTTGATGGGATTAACTGGCGCTAACTTCAGCAGGATAAACGCTAACTTGACGGCGACTTTTATCCTTGTATTCAAATTTGACCACACCATCAATTAAAGCGAATAAAGTATCATCGCCACCACGACCAACATTTTTACCCGGGTGAACTTTAGTACCCCGTTGACGGATGAGAATATTTCCCGCTTTTACCACTTGACCACCGTAGCGCTTAACGCCTAGTCTCTGGGAACGAGAATCGCGTCCGTTGCGGGTACTACCCGTACCTTTCTTATGAGCCATAATTTCTCTCCAAATGCTTTTTTGATTCTAAAAGTTATTCTTCTTCATCGCTACTATCTTCCACAACTTCAGCGCTGGAGGTAGCAGCAGTGGCGACTAGGGTTTTACCGTTATAATTGATTGAATCAATCATAAAACGGGTAATTTCTTGACGATGACCGCGTTTTTTACGGGTTTTCTTTTTCGGGCGCATTTTATAAACAATAACTTTTTTGCCCCGACGATGTTGCATGACAGTCCCTGCCACGGTGGCCCCTTCGATAAAGGGTTGACCGATGCTAATATCATCCTCATCATGGATTAATAGCACTTTGTCGATGGTATGGGTACTTTGTTCATCGACGGGAAGAAGTTCGATATCGTAATAGCGACCTGGTTCTACCCGAATCTGTTTGCCACCGGTCTCAATAATTGCGTAACTCATGAATTTTCTGCGCTCGTTTTGCCGTACAGGTAGCTGAAAAAAATTCCAGCTTTTGTGCTAATGTCCTCACCTGATCCGAGCAGGAATTGACACAATTTACTATTATCTAATATCTAGGGGGCAATTGTCAAGCTTTTAGCCCACCGATTCGCTATATACTAAAAATAATCTTACAAAAAGCTCAATTAAACCGTTATGGAACAGTGGGAAAGCAGAGGACACCTGTTAACCGAACAAATTAACCCAAACAGCCTAAATTTAGACCAATTAAACCCGCTCGAATTGGTGGATCTGTTCAATCGGGAGGATGCCCAAACCCTAAAAGCGATCGCCATGGCCCGGCAAGAATTGGCCCTAGCAATCTCCCTGACCAGTCAAGCTCTGGCTAAAGGTGGCAGACTCTTTTACATTGGGGCGGGAACCAGTGGCCGGCTGGGGGTTTTGGACGCGGCCGAATGTCCCCCCACCTTCTGCACTCCCCCGGAATTGGTACAGGGAATTATCGCCGGTGGAGCGGCGGCGCTGGTGCGTAGTTCCGAAGATTTGGAGGATAAAGCGGAAGATGGGGCGGCGATTATTGCCCAGCGAGAAATTCACGAATTAGACGTGGTAGTGGGGATTACCGCCGGGGGTACCACCCCCTACGTTCACGGGGCTTTACAGGCGGCAAAACAGCGGGGTGCGACGACGATTGCCATTAGTTGTGTCCCCGCCGAACAAGTGGAGATCGCGGTGGATGTGGATATCCGGTTATTGACTGGACCTGAACTTTTGGCCGGCTCCACCCGTCTGAAAGCGGGAACGGTGACGAAAATGGCTTTAAATATCCTTTCCACAGGGACAATGGTCATGTTAGGCAAGGTTTACGGCAACCAGATGGTCGATGTGGCAGTTACTAATCATAAACTCCATGACCGCGCCCTGCGGATTATCTGTAACCTTACCGATGTTAGTCGCGAGGAAGCGGCTATTTTACTGGAAAAAAGTGGCCGCCGGGTTAAACTGGCTTTGTTAATGCAGAAAACGGGACTTTCGGCGGCCCCAGGACAAGAATTGTTACAAAAGCATCGGGGTCAATTACGGGCTGCCCTGCAAGCTTATAATCAAATTGATTGATAAAAACCTATTGATTTTGACTTTCCTATGGTTAATATTTCTTCGGAAATTGCTGCGGTCGCTGTTATTTTCCTCGTCGCTGGTGCTATCTTGACTTGGAGTTTTTATCGAGCTAAACCCTACGGCCAACTGGGAATTTTAGCTTGGTTACAATCCTTGGTACTCATAGCTCCTTGGTTAATTTTTTTCGGGCTATTTGCGGCGGGAATTTATCTCAATCTAGCGGTAATTCTCTTTTTACTGGTTGCTTCCACCATTATCTATATTTATTTGGGCAACCGTTTACGCTTACTCAAAACCAATCAGATAATTGAACCGAAAGTTAACCAGGCAGTTAGCCAGTCCGTTACTCCTCTAGAAACCACGGCAGCGGTGACAGCAATTGTGCCGGATGTGATGCCAATTCCCGAAGAGGATTTAAAAGTTATTCAGAGTATTTTTGGGATAGATACTTTTTTTGCCACCGAAACTATCTCTTTTCAGGAAGGGGCAATTTTTAAAGGCAATTTACGGGGAGAACCGGATCTAGTTCACTCGCGCTTAACCCAGAAATTAAGTAATCATTTTGGCGACAAATATCGTTTATTTCTGGTGGAAGGAACCGAGGAAAAACCTGTGGTAATTATCCTTCCCAAAACTAACGATCCTAGTCCTGCCACTCTTGCTCAAAAAAATCTCTCTTTAGTTTTGTTAGTAGCCACCATTGTCACTAGCTTAGAAGCGGCTGGAATTTTATTGGGTTTTGATTTGTTTGGTAATTGGCAGAGATATCGAGAAGCAATTCCCCTGAGTTTGGGTTTATGGTCGGTATTAATTGCCCACGAAATCGGTCATCTAATTATCGCTAAACGCCATAATGTTCGTCTCAGTTTACCCTATTTTCTTCCCACTTGGCAGATTGGTTCTTTTGGGGCGATTACTCGTTTTGAATCTTTATTACCTAACCGCAGTGTTCTATTTGATATAGCTTTCGCTGGTCCTGCTTTGGGAGGTTTGGTTTCTTTAATCTTGTTAATCGTTGGACTGACTTTATCTAATTCGGCCAGCCTTTTTCAAATCCCTAGTACCTTTTTCCAAAGTTCAATTTTAGTGAGTTTTTTAGCGCGGATAGTTCTGGGCGACGAGTTACAAAATGCCGTTATCTCCGTGCATCCTTTAACTGTTATCGGTTGGTTAGGATTGGTGATTACCGCCCTTAATTTACTGCCTGCTGGACAGTTAGATGGTGGCAGAATTGTTCAGGCTATTTATGGTCGCAAAATTGCCCGCCGCACCACTGTGGCCACTTTGGTCATTTTGGGCATTATTTCCTTAGTTAATCCCAGTAATCCCATTCCTCTCTATTGGACAATTTTAGTCGCTTTTTTACAAAGAGAGTTGGAAAGACCGAGTTTAAACGAGTTAACCGAACCCGATGACACCCGCGCCGGTTGGGGTTTATTACTACTCTTTTTAATGTTGGCGACTCTGATTCCTTTAAGCCCTAGTTTAGCGGGACGGTTAGGCATCGGTGGCTAAATACTTCCCCGAAATTCTTGCCATTGATTGCCGTCAAAAAAAAGCTTGACAAAAACTCAAGTCTTGACTTATAATTTTCTTATAATGGGAATCCGTGTCCGCCTATAGACCCCTGATTTTTCCGTAAAATATAGCCTCCAGCATTTACCCCTGAAGATTTGACTTTTGGAGTTGCTTAAATGTCTAACGAAACTGTCACTTATTCCCTAGAAGCTGTCCTGACAAGGATTGAGGGGAAAATCGACTCTCTAGAAAAACGCCTTGACGAGAAAATCGACTCTCTGGAAAAACGTATTGACGAGAAAATCGACTCTCTGGAAAAACGTATTGACGAGAAAATCGACTCTCTGGAAAACCGTATTGACGAGAGATTTGACAAGATAGAAGACCGGTTAACTAAAGTAGAAATAGGACAGGCCGAACTCAAGGGAGAAATCAAAGCTCTGGATGAACGAGTAAGCACAAAAATCGAGGGATTAACTGCAAGGGTTGCCTATCAGGAATTCACCAATCGAGGGATTCTGATAGCATTGGTAGTCGCTATTTTAGGAGGTGCCGCTAAACTTTTTGGTTTTTTCCCTAATCCTTAGAAGTTGCCAGTAGCCGTACCTAGTAGATAGGCTCTTCCCCAAAATTTTTCGCTCATTACCCCGATCATTCGTTAGAATAGATTCAGAATTTAAGGATAAAATCTCATCTATGAATCCCGTTGTTTTGGTGCATGGTTTTCTGGACACTACTGCTGTTTTTAAACCGATGAGCGAGTATTTAAACTATCATGGTTGGCAGGTGCATAGTTTTAATCTAATTCCCAATCATGGTTACAAAAAGTTAGAAGTTTTAGCTGGTCAGGTGGAGAATTATATCGAGAAAAACTTTGCTAAAGAGCAGAAAGTAGATCTGATTGGGTTTAGTATGGGAGGATTAATTACCCGCTACTACCTGCAAAGATTGGGAGGAGTGGAAAGAGTGCAACGTTACCTAAATATTTCTGCTCCGAATCGAGGCACGTTAACCGCGTATAGTTTACCCTTAGATGGGATTAGACAAATGCAGCCGGGGAGTCAATTTCTAGAGGATTTAAATCAAGATTGTCAACAAATTTTAAATAAAATTAAAACCACAATTATCTGGACTCCCTACGATTTAATGATATTTCCTGCCCATAGTTCCCGTTTATCGGTGGGTAAAGAAATTTCGATTCCGGTATTGCTCCATGCTTGGATGGTCAAAGATAGCAAAGTTTTAACGACAATTAAAGAGACCTTATTAGAATAGAAATACTGGTTGTCTCCAATACCCGAACAAGGTCAAAATATCACCAACAAAAAAGTTAATTATCATCAAAAAAGCTTGACTTATGGTTATAATTGTGCTAATTCAAAAATGAAACGCATCAGCGGCGGACTTCGGGATTTGTATCATTAGAAGATTATTAAACCTCTAGGTTTACTCACTTAAACTGGCAGTTTCTAGCCATTTTTTACCCATTTCAATGGGAATACCGAGGGTAGGACAGAGAACTTTAATTAATTCAATTCCTCCCGTGATTAAAATGCTTCTTAAGCGAGAATTTTTCTTGATTTCTGCGTCAACTTGTGCGACAAAAGTTTGTTTTTCAATTTCGGTATTAGTGGGATAAGTTTGGGTAAGTTGGCTGATAAGTTGTTGGATTTCTTGGGCGGCTTCAGCTAAATTTTGGGGTGTGGCGTAATTATGTTGAACTGCTTTTTGATCTCCTTGCACCGTATCGGCAAAGTTAGCAATATTTGCTCCACGAAGGTCATATTTAGGAGTTTCTGACATAGGATTAAAAGATTGAGGATTACTGATGAGAATTAGGGTTTGCGGCAAAAAGTACGGGCGAAGCATTCGGATAGAAAATCTCCGGTTTCACCGATAGGTTATGCCCAAATGCTTCGCCCCTACAGGACGCGGGCCGATGAAGACGCAAGGTTTTGAAGCACGATTCTCTCAAAATCTTGCACCTGTTTCGCAAGAAAAGCCACAAAACCCCTATCTTGCCTACATTTCACATTTATTCAGCAAGCCCTAATTATAGCATCCATAATGGCAAAACTGAGAACATTTCTCTGAATGAAAGCGATACGTCGAATTCAATTCCCCCTTTTCAAGGGGGATTTAGGGGGATCAAAATAAGGATTGAGCGGCTTTAATCCGAATACTTGGGTTCTTGTCTGTGAATAGTCTTTTGGCAAGAGTTCTGATAATTAAATCGAGGGATTCTGTACTCAATTTCATATCAGTTTACTGCATAACGAGAGCCAATTTTACCGAGGGCATCAACAGCACTGAAACGAACGCTATCATCTTCATCGTAACAAACATTTACTAGATAAGGAATAACATCTTCTAGTCCAATTTCACCTAAAGCAATTGTGGCTGTGACACGAACTTTTACTTCCGTATCTTGTAGGGATTGAATGAGATAGGATATTGATTTTTCACCACCAATTTTTCCGAGAGATTCTGCCGTGATTATACGAATATCGGGATTAGTATCAGATAAGCAGGAAGCTAGACAAGGAATTGCGGATTCATTGCCAATTTCTCCTAAAGCTCGAATCAGATTTAGGCGAACATTAAGATCATTTTCTCCTATTAAATGGGATACTAAGGTATCGGCAAGGCTGCTATTGCCAATTTTGCCCAAGGCTTCGGCAGCTTTAGCGCGGATCTGGGGGAGAGAATCGTTGAGTTTATTCAATAAAGTATTGATGGCGATTTGGGTGTTATTAAGTTGCTGAACCATGTTATTTTTCCTCTGGGTTATTGTTATTAGGTTGCTGGGGATAATTCTGTTGGTTTCCTTGCACATTATGAGCTAAATTGCCAATGGTAGCTCCTCTGAAATCATAGGTAATAGATGATAGGGATGCGTTTTTTTCAGAAGAAGCAGGAATATTTTGACTATCCTCTGCAAGTTTAGTTTCTACTGCTTGAATCATAGCTGCAAATTCCGATTGGCGGTGTAAGTCGATATTGAGAGTATTCATATCCTTAAGAATGTTGGTTAGATTATCAATATTGTCCCTGATTTCATCATATAAGTTTAATGTCGCCATGATACTATTAGTTTTAGCTAAATCAATTTCTTTGTATTTTGCTTGTAGTTTTGCTTTTTCGTCTTCCCAATATTTCAGGTAGTCTATGCGCTCGAAGTCTTTATGAATTCTGGCATCTGGTAAAATAATCGGGAATATTCTTTGATAAAAGTCACCATTTCTGGCAATTTCTACTAATTCAAACATACAGTTTTCTGATTTTAAGTATCTATCGCTGATGACGGCGACGACACATTTCCCCCGTCCAATTTGCCGCATAAAGTTTTTGATGGAGTCTTTATAGCTGGTGTGGGTTTTATCCCGAATAATCTCAATTCCTTTAGCGGCAAAAGCTTGGACGAGTTGATTAGCCATTTCGTTGCTGTCTTCTTGCCAGTTGTAGGAGATGTAAACTTGTTGATTCATGGGTTGGGAGAGGGGGTGATAGTATTTAAGTTTGTTTTGAATTGTGTCTAGTGCTTTTCTAGCTTCAGAGAGAGTATCGCCATTATTTAATGTGACAAAATCAGGATTTTTCAGACGATTGATAAGTTCAGTCATCGCCGCTTCTGTGCCAATTTCACCCAAAGCGAAGGCTGCGTTCCCACGAACATACTCATCAGAGTCTTCTAAAGCCTTGAGTAACCCCGCAATGGCTGTTTCTGAGCCAATTTCACCCAAAGCGAAGGCTGCGTTCTTACGAACATCTTTATTAGAGTCTTCTAAAGCCTTGACTAACCCCGCAATCGCTGTTTCTGAGCCAATCTTACCCAAAGCCTCAACTCTGTGCATCCTAATAGAGTCTTCTAAAGCCTCGAGTAACCCCGGAATATTAGCGAAGGCTGCGGCTGCGTTACTACTAACATCATCATCAGAGTGTTTTAAAGCCTTGAGTAACCCCGTAATGGCTGTTTCCGAGCCAATTTCACCCAAAGCCTCGGCTGCGTTCCCACGAACATCTTTATTAGAGTCTTCTAAAGCCTTGAGTAACCCCGCAATCGCTGTTTCTGAGCCAATTTCATCCAAAGCGAAGGCTGCCTTCCAACGAACAAGCGCATCAGAGTCTTCTAAAGCCTTGAGTAACCCCGGAATGGCTGTTTCTGAGCCAATTTTAGCTAAAGCCTCGGATGCGTTCCTACGAACAGACCTATCAGAGTCTTTTAAAGCTTGGTTTAACTCATTAACAACTTCATTAGACTTTGTTAATCCCAATAACTGCACCTTAAACCGTTTCGGTACATCCAACCCAAGCACTAACCCCACTGTCTGCTTTTGAAACTTAAAGTTGACTTCTCCTGCGAACCTCGCTCCTAATTTTAAATCAATCTCTAAACCTAATTTAACCACCCGTTTTGCTTGGGTTTCACTATCCAATAACCCCAACAGCAACGCCACAGGTTCCGTCCATTTGAGATAATTCAAATAGTCCCACTGTAACTGCTCATCCCTGAGATTGGGTAACTTTTTCTTTAATTCCTCAGCCGTGTAATATTCTTGAATGAGTTGGTGGCGAAAAGCAATTTTATCATTACCTTCTAGGTGAATTAGATGATATTTCAGTAAATCCTTTAACCACTGCTTACTGTAATATTCTGGGAATCCTTTATTTTTGATAAATTTGCTTAATTCTTCCTCTGCTTCTGTTCGGGAAATAGCCACCTGAATCTCAGTTTTTGACTCCCCTTGGGTCATTTTCCACGCTAACACTTGCAGCAATTCTCGCCACCAATCCCGCGATTTTTTGTAAGTAGGAACATCTGCTTTTAATTTCTTGTCATAAATTCCTGTAAAAATCTGGAAAACTAAGCCCAAATTAGCAGGAATTTTGTTCTGATGATTATCAAAAACTGAACAAAGCATCCACAAAAGTAGGGGAGTCTGGCCAAATTCCTTGAGACGATTTCCCAACTGTTTAAGCATTTCTTCGCCTTTTTCAGGCAAATAGGCCTTGACAAAATCCCGCATCTGTGGTTCAGTCAGGGGGAGCATTTCCAGCTTTTTTTCAATGTTTAAGTCGTCGCTGCCTAAATCCCTTGTGGTGAAAATCATCGAAATTTCTGCATACTGCTGGCGAAAGTTTTTTAAATTCTGTCGTGCAGTATCTGAGGGCAACTCATTGATACCATCAAATAATAATAATGGTCTAAAATTCTGATTTTCTAACAGCCAACTTTCTAGGGTATTACTATCAATAATTAATTTATGGCGTTTCAGGAATTGTAAAATTAAATCAAGAATTGAGGTTTCATACAAGCGTAATTCGATGAGAATGGGAATTTGAATGATTTTAGCTTGATTTTGTTGATTTAGGCGCAAGCTTTGCGCTCCTACAGATTCTTCTAATAATAATCTGGCTAAAGCGGTCGATTTTCCTGAACCGGGACGACCTTTTAAAAGAACGTGATTAGTCGCATACTTGCGTAAACCATCTAAAACAGTGAATCTTTCGGGTTTTTCTGGTCTTTCTGGTCTTTCTTGTCGGTTTTGTGGTTCTTTTTCAATCGTCTGTACCCACAAATCCCTTAGCAAAGGTGCAGTTTTCGCTGGGCGTGTTTTTCCCTCTACGTCCGTGAGGGTGTAAGATGTCTCCCACAGGGCGTACTTTTCCGAGATTGATTTGAGATAGGGAGTCCAGTCAATCATTGATGCTGTCAAGTATTTAAATTACCTGTTGAGACGAGGAAAAAGGCAACCCCCCAACCCCTAGCAGGGGTAGGGTTGATTCATGAATCAACCCTACTATGAATCAACCCTACCTTGCTTATTTTTAATTGTAGGCTAAGAAGATTTGGTCATGACTTACAAGATAGAATCGGAGTTTCTGCATCCCTCTCCTGTCAGACCGGGAAAACCCCATCCGAATATAAACACTCACGCTGCCGTCGTACCTTGTTCCAAGCACTTTAGTGTATATCTGGCACGAGTTTTAAGAATTGTTAATTGATCTGTTTTTGCCAACAACTCATCTAACTCAGCTACTTCATCAGCGCAGAGTAAAGATTCTGCATTTCTCGTCACTAAATCATCTAAACGGGTTTGCTCTACTAGGGACAATTGACAACTTGCCAGCGCTTTTAATTCATCCACACTCAAACCAATCAAACAATCTTCATCGAGTCCTAATGAATTGGCAAATCGAGAATAGGTGTTCCAGTCTAATAAAACCCCAACTCGTTCCCCTTGCTCATTTGTTAAGTATTCTACTGGCTTGGACATATTAGAAACACTCACAATACAATATAATCCTATTTTAGTAATTAATTCCAGAAAATGCCATCGATCGCCGATAAGGTTATCTTATTTTTGTTTTCCTAATTGTTGGGGTTTCTAAAAAGTTGGTGCGTTACGGCAATATTTAGACCTTGATTTTTTCCCTAAAAACAATGGATGCCTAACGCACCCTACGTTTATTTTTGTTTTCCTAATTGTTGGGCCTTATAAAAAGTTTCTAAACTGTCACTATCC
>NZ_JAPZRB010000149.1:0-18372 GCF_027531105.1 Microcystis sp. LE18-22.4A | reverse complement strand
TCAATTGTCTATCTTTTGGTATTAACCTGTTTGTGCCTTAAGTCCTTCCCTGTATGGATTTCAGCTACTTTTGAGCGTAGGCGCTCTCATCGAATTTTATTTTAAGTTAATTATTTGCATAACAATTCCCGAAGAGCCAATTAATTAAGGATTTAAAACCAACTTTAAAGCAGGTTTTCCCGGAAGTTTATACGGGAACATCGGATTTATATTGTTTCTTTTATGCGAGAGCTTTACAATTACTTAAAACCGGGGGAATGTTAGCTTTTATTTCTTCTAATAAGTGGTTTCGGGCAAAGTATGGGGAGAAGTTAAGACAGCATATCGCTGATACTTGTCAGGTGAGAAGTATTACCGATTTTGGGGAGTTGCCAGTTTTTGAAAGTGCAGCTGTTTTAGTGATGATTTTTCTCGCTCAGAAGCAATCAGATATAAAATTAAACACTCAATTTACTCAAGTTAAATCTTTAGAGTCACCTTATCCTGATATTAAAACTGTTATTAATGAACAGGGAACAATTTTACCTAATAATTCTTTAAATGGTAAAAATTGGCTATTAAGTGATTCTACTACGGCAAGTTTAATCAATAAAATGTCAGCAGCCGGTATTCCTTTAGGTGAATACGTCAATGAAAAAATTTATTGGGGTATTAAAACTGGTTTTAATCAAGCTTTTGTGATTGATGGTGCAAAACGAGCAGAATTAATTGCTAAAGATCCTAAAAGTGCAGAAATTATTAAACCTTTAGCTGTGGGTGATGATGTGAGAAAATGGTGTATTAGAAGTAAAGATAAATACCTAATCGTTACTAGCATTGGAATTGATATTAAAAAATATTCTGCTATTTTTGAACATTTAAACCAGTGGAAGCTCGAACTAGATAAACGCTATGATAAAGGTAAATTTTACTGGGAATTACGCGCTTGTGCTTATTATGCAGAATTTGAAAAACCTAAGATTGTTTATCCTGAAATATGTAAAGAGACAAGGTTTGCTTTTGACAATAAAGCTTTATTCTTTAACAATAAGGCTTTTATTATTCCTGTAAATGATCTTTATTTATTAGGAATACTAAATTCATCTATGGTTTGGGATTATCTAAAGACTTTTTGCTCAGATTTATTGGGCAAAAGTATAGAATTACGATCCATTTATACTTCTAAAATACCCATCCCTCTCGCTTCTGAATCTGAAAAAGAACCCATCATCAAATTAGTACAAAAATGCTTAGATGCCAAAGGGGTTAACTGTGAAGAATGGGAAAAAGAGATAGATGAGAGAGTAGCGGCATTGTATGGATTGTAAGGGGTTAGATACCCGAATTATTAAAGAAGTCGGGTATCTGAAATCATCACAGCGAATCTGTTAAAATAGAGGTAAATAACCCAGTCGTCAGATGAGAGAGTAGCGGCATTGTATAGATTGTGAACCTTAAGATTGTTACAAGATGCTAAAATTAGGAAAACCTGCTAAAATCAGGATATGCCAGCTAGGGATATCACAGAGAGGAGATCGTAGAATGGCAATCAACTACAGTGAATTAGTTAAATCCCTAATTGAAGAACAAGCTAAAATTCAGCAGTCTAGTGAAATTTCCCTAGAAATAATCTTTGACGATCTGAGAAAACATTATTTATTAGTACAAGTTGGTTGGCATAATAATCATTGGATTTATGGATGTCTTTTACATTTAGATATTATTAACAACAAAGTTTATATTCAACAGAACAACACAGAAATTTCGGTGGCTGAAAAGTTAGTTGAACTAGGAATTCCTAAAACAGATATTGTCATCGGATTTCACTCTCCATTTAAACGAAAATTCACAGAATATGCCATTAATTAGGAGTACAAATAAAATGGAAAAACAAATTATAAAACATTAGAATTACCAATAGAATTAATTCAAGAAACTCTCTCTATTCTAGATCGTGAAACTGCCGTCTTAGTTGAGCAAGCTTTATCCTAAACTACCATGAAAATACAAGGAATTATCAAAGGCAATACTATCGAGCTATTAGAGGATTTATCTCTTCCTAATGGCGTAAAAATTTCTCGGTCAATCCCCGATAATTTAATTCAAAAAAAATTATTGTGGGAAGACTTAGAAACTCTTATTGGAGTATGGAAAAATCAACCAGAACTCGATGATATTTTTTCTGAAATTGACCAAGAACGCCATGCCGATCTAGGTGTGGAAATTAAATTCGATGATTAAGCCGAAAATTCATGTATTTACTGGATACTAACATCCGTATTGCCATTCTCAAAGGGAATCTGACGGTCGTTTCACATTTTAGACTTAAGTATCAGGAATCTTACCTGTCCACTTTAGTCTTAGGGGAGCTATATAAAGGAGTTTATTGCTCAACTCAGCTAGAACGTAACTTAGATACATTAACTAGATTTGCCAACCAGTTACCGATAATAGCTTTTGATCAACAAGCTGCAATCGAATTTGGCAAAATTCAATCTGAACTTAGAAAAATTGGCAAACCAACAGGACAGTTAGATGCTTTAATCGCAAGCGTTGCTCGTTCTCGGCAGGATATTTTAGTAACCGATAATACTCGTCATTTTGAAAATATTTCTAATCTAGTAATAGAAAACTGGTTACAGCCCTAAAATTCAAAAATTGAACTATGCCTACCCACGACATCATCGACAATCGCCAGCAAAAATTAGTCGATAACATCAACCAAATTCTTCACTCTTCAGAAGCCGCTCATTTTGCCGTCGGTTACTTTTTCCTCTCCGGCTTTACTGCGATCGCACCTCGTCTCGCCACCATCCCACAAATGCGCCTCCTAATTGGCAACACCAGCAACCGAGAAACCATCGAACAATTAGCAGAAGGCTACCGCCGCTTAGAATTAATTAAAGACCATCTAGAGGCACAAGAATATCCCAAACGGACAGAACGCAAGCAGATGGCAACAGAAACCGCCGATAATATTCGTTCCAGCGTCGAACTGATGGACCAAACAGATGAAGCAGAAACCTTAGTAAAAAAGCTGGTTCTTATGATTGAAGAAAAACGCCTTCAGGTGCGAGTTTATACTAAAGGGCGACTCCATGCTAAAGCCTATATCTTCGACTACGGGACAATTTATAACCAGCAGGGACAACCTTTGGAACGTCAAGAAAAAGGCCTTGCTATCGTTGGTTCTTCTAACCTTACTTTATCAGGAATTTCCCACAATACCGAACTTAATGTTATCGTTCACGGTAATGAAAATCATGCCAGTTTAACAGAATGGTTCAATCAACTTTGGCAGGAAGCAACAGAATTTGATGAAACACTGATGCAGTCTTTAAAACAGTCTTGGGCGATGATGCCAGTACGTCCCTACGACATCTATATGAAAACTCTCTATATGCTCGTGCGCGATCGATTGACAGAAGAAACTGCCAGCGAAATGATGATAGATAACGAAATTACCGAGAAACTAGCAGACTTTCAAAAAGTAGCAGTTAACCAAGCGATCAAACTCATCCGCGAGTATGGAGGTTGTTTCGTTTCCGATGTGGTAGGACTAGGAAAAAGCTTTATTGGTGCTGCCATTGTCAAACGCTTTGAACAAGTAGAAAAAGCCCGCCCCTTAATTATTTGTCCAGCACCACTGGTGGAAATGTGGGAACGCTACAACGAAATTTATCAACTTAACGCCCGCGTTTTATCGATGGGATTGCTGCGGGAAGATGAAACCAGTGGCATCAGAGTTTTATTAGAAGATTTTAAATACAAAGATCGAGATTTTATCTTAATTGATGAAAGTCATAACCTGCGGAATGCCGCAACCCAAAGATATAAAATCGTCGAAGCCTTTTTAGCCGCTGGGAGACAATGCTGTTTTTTAACAGCAACTCCTCGCAATAAAAGTGCTTGGGATATTTACCATCAGATTAGGCTTTTTCATCAAGATGATAAGACAGATTTACCCATAGATCCGCCCGATCTAAAAGAGTATTTTAGATTAGTAGAGAAAGGGGAAAAACAGTTACCTGACTTGTTATCTAATATCTTGATCCGGCGCACTCGCAACCACATTTTACGCTGGTACGGCTTTGATGCCAAGACTCATAAACCCGTAGATTCAGACAATTTCAAGGATTATTTAAACGGAAATCAACGCGCTTACGTTATTGTGGGTGGTAAGCATCAGTTCTTTCCCAAAAGAGAACTACAAACCATTGAATATAGTATTGAAGATACCTATCAAGGACTTTATCAAGAACTGCGCCAATATTTAGGGAAATCTCGCCAACGGCAACCGGCCAACCCTCGTAAAAATGAACTTTGCTATGCTCGTTATGGTTTGGGAAATTATGTATTACCAAATAAGCGCAAACAAGAACCATTACTCAGTTTACAAACTGGGGGGGCAAATCTAAGAGGACTGATGCGAGTTCTGTTATTCAAACGCTTTGAATCTAGCGTTTATGCCTTCCAACAAACTGTTAAGAAATTACTGCAAGTCCATCAACGCTTTCGAGAAGCTTTACGCCAAGGAATTATCCCCGCCGGAGAAGAAGCTCAGGCAATTCTCTATGAGCCAAACAATGGGGAAGAACAAGACATTATCGATGCTTTGCGTCAGGCATCTGGGAAGTATGATATAGCTGATTTTGATGCCACAATATTACAGAAACATCTTGAGCATGACATCCAATTGCTAGAGAAAATTTTGAACTTAGTTGAGCCAATTACTCCAGACAAAGATGCGAAATTACAAACTCTCAAAAATTGGTTGAATAAACCTCCGCTGCAAGATAGCAAGTGCCTCATTTTTACTCAGTATGCTGATACCGCCTATTACTTATATCAAAACCTCAATCCTAACGGCGATCGAGACGATCTAGAAGTCATCTACAGTGGCGATAAAAATAAGGCGCGGGTAGTGGGAAGATTTGCCCCCAAAGCCAACAAATACTATAAATTACAACAGGGAGAGTCGGAAATCAAAACTTTAATTGCTACCGATGTTTTAGCCGAAGGTTTAAACCTACAAGATGGCAACCTGATTATTAATTATGACCTGCATTGGAATCCCGTCCGACTTATTCAAAGGTTTGGTCGGATTGATCGGATTGGCAGCGAGAATGATGTGGTTTACGGCTTTAATTTTCTCCCAGAGACTGGATTGGAGCGGAATCTAGGATTACGGCAAAAACTCAAAAACCGCATTCAAGAAATTCATGAAACCATCGGTGAGGATGCGGCAATTCTTGACCCAACGGAACAGCTTAACGAAGAGGCTATGTATGCGATTTATGAAAAAAGTAGCAGCCATCAATTAAGTTTGTTTGAAGATGAGGGAGAATTTCTCGACCTCAATGAAGCCGAAGAAATTCTCAGACAACTCCAGCGAGAAAATCCGGCTGAATACGAACGGATAGCTAACCTGCCTCATGGCATCCGAACGGCTCGCTTTTCTCTCAATAAGGGCATAATTGTCTTCTGTGAAGCTTCTTATCCGAACCGCAAAGATTGGAAGGGCTACCAGCAATTATATTGGCTCGATGAACAGGGAGAGATCAGATCAAAAGATACTGCCCGCATTTTAGGAATGCTCAAAACCAACCCAGAAGAAGCATCACTGCCGCTGCCCAAAAATTACAACCAAGCAGTCATGCAAGTCAAGGTGAAATTTGCCCAAGAAGTCCAACACCGCCAATCGGAACGGGAGTACAGCCGTTCTCTGACTCAAGCACAGCGCTACATCTTGCGAGAATTGGGACTGCTGTTTAAAACCACTCAGGATGAAGAAATCCGCAAGCAGGTTAACCTATTAGAACAGGCCTTTCGCCAACCGATTACCACTGTACTCAAGCGCGAGTTAAACCTGATTAAGCGCCGTAGCCTGACAGGAGAAGCTTTGTTTAGCGAACTGAAGAAATTATATAGCCAACATGAGATGCGGGACTGGTTAGATCGCCGCCGCTTGCAAGGTGAGGAGCAACCAATTCCCATCATTATTTGCAGTCAGGCTTTAGTTTAGAAACGGCGATCGGTCAAGGTATAGGATTAAGTTAGGGGCAAAAATCCCCCAGCACCATCTCTAAAGTAGTGAGAAAAAGCTACAATTAATCAATCCTAAAATACCGGGAAAAGTCATGACAGCCCTAGACATTATCCCAGATGTCACCTATCCCCCCACAGATTTATGGAGTGATGAACCACCCTTGGAAAGTGATCTACACCTGCAACAGATCATCATTCTCCTTAGTTGTCTAGAATTATTATGGCGCGAGAGGAGTGATTACTACGCTTCGGGAAATCTAACCATCTACTACAACGAGGAACAACTGAAAAAGCGCGATTTCTGTGGTCCTGATTTTTTTGTGGTTTTAGATACCGAAAAACGTCCCCGCAAAAGTTGGGTAGTTTGGGGAGAACAGGGTAAATATCCGGATGTAATTGTCGAGATTCTCTCCGATTCTACGGCCAATATTGACCGCAATAACAAGAAAATTCTCTATCAGAATACCTTTCGCACTCCTAATTATTTTTGGTTCGATCCTAATAGTTTAGAATTGCAGGGATTTAGACTAATTGAGGGACAATATCAAGCCATTTCTCCCAATGACCAAGGTTATCTCTGGAGTGAACAGTTAGGATTATATTTAGGTATATTTGACCGTAAACTGCGTTATTTTACCGCCGATGGTCAATTAGTCCCCACTCCTCAAGAAGCGGAATTACAGCAACGACAGGCAAAAGAACAGGCTCTTTTAGAGAAAGAAAGGGAACGACAAGCTAAAGAAAAATTGGCCCAAAAATTGCGAGAATTAGGCATCGATCCCGATACAATTTAGGGGAAATATTATTTTCTAGTAACTATGGTGACAGCAGCGCCCCTAGTGGGTGTAATTATGGGCAGTGATTCCGACTTACCCACCATGAAAGAAGCGATCGCAGTTTTAGAGGTTTTTCAGATTAGCCACGAAGTCGCCATTGTCTCGGCCCATCGTACCCCCGAAAAAATGTTTGAATACGGCAAAAACGCTCATAAGAGGGGAATAAAAGTGATCATCGCTGGAGCGGGTGGTGCTGCCCATTTACCCGGGATGGTGGCATCTTTAACCCCCTTACCCGTGATTGGAGTTCCCGTAGTCACGCGCACTTTACAAGGGTTAGACTCTCTCTATTCAATTGTACAGATGCCCGCAGGCATTCCCGTGGCCACAGTGGCGATCGGTAATGCCAAAAATGCCGGACTTTTAGCGGTTCAAATTCTCGCCACCGGTAATGCTGATCTTTTAGAGCAAGTTATTGCCTATCGTCAATCCCTCGCCGATTCCGTCCTCGAAAAACAAAGCAATCTTCAACGACTAGGCTATCAAGACTATCTAGAGCAGAGTTCACCTAAGTAGGGTAGATTGAGAAAAGATTAAGTAACAAATTATGAAGTAATTATGCGTTGGATCACCGCTTGTGTATTGAGTCTGTTACTCTTTTTTGCCGTACCCATAGCGGCTTATGCCGATAGCCCGACTATTAGCGAAGAACAGATTAGAGAAGGAGAAGTTATCGCCGAAAAAGCCCTAGAAGCCACAGAAAAAGGGGATTACGCCCAGGCCGAAAGCTATTGGTCCCAATTAGTCGCCAAATTCCCCACTAATCCCGCCGTCTGGAGTAATCGCGGCAATGCCAGAGTCAACCTCAATAAATTAGAGGATGCGATCGCTGATTTTAACCAAGCGATCGCCATTGCCCCCGATGCCCCCGATCCCTACCTCAATCGCGGCACCGCTTTAGAGGGAGAAGGCAAATATCAAGAAGCGATCGCCGATTATAATAAAGTTTTAGAACTGGCTCCCAATGATGCCTTTGCCTATAACAATCGCGGCAACGCCGAAGGCGGTTTAGGGGACTGGGAAGCCGCCGTCAAAGACTATCGCCAAGCCACTCAACTAGCCCCGAATTTTGCCTGGGCGCAAGCTAATCTGGCTCTGGCCCTGTACGAATTGGGCAGATATCCAGAAGCAGTCCAAAAAATGCGGAATATTGCCCGCAAATACCCCATGTTTCCCGATGTCAGAGCGGCCTTAAGCGCCGTTTTATGGACCCAAGGACAACAGGGAGAGGCGGAAAGCAATTGGGTAGCCGCCGTCGGCATGGATACCCGCTATCAAGACCTCGATTGGGTAAAAAGCGTGCGCCGTTGGCCGCCAAATATGGTTCTAGCCTTAGATAAGTTTCTTAACTTAAAGTAAAGAAGGACTAAATAGCAATTTTTCTGGCAGTAGCGGGACTGAGAGGCAAATTATCTGGAAATCGGCGACTAAGATACAGTTGAGATGTGCTGGGTTGTACTGCATTTAAACTGCGTCGGGGAATTTTTAGTACAAATGCTCGAACTTCCTCGACCCAGATATGGTTAAATTATCATTTCTGGACGACCGGCTACTGTTCCCCGTTCCCCAAAAAGAAAACTTTGCACCTTACCATTAAGATAACTGCTTTATCTGCAATGGCCTTTTTTACTCTCACTCACATTAACCATGACCGATCCAACCCAATTAAACTATCACGATACCTATTCTTGTCCCGTCTGTCGCCATGGTAAAATTGCCGCTTTACCACTAATGGAAGCCTATGCTTGTAACTTTTGTCAACACATTTTTACTGCTAATTTAGAACAACAAGTTTTAAAAATGGCCGATAGTCAATTACCCTTAACTTGGTATTGGAATGGTAAGTATTGGCAGGGTTTACCGAGAGAAGGAATGGAGATGGCAGGTTTTTACTTAATTATCGGTTTAGGATTTGTGATTTTTCCCACAGCAATTGTGGCTACGGGAGCCTATCTTTTTCCTCCAGTCGAGGGGAGTCCTTTGTCATGGGTGCCTCTATTTTGGTCGATTTTAACCTTTATTTGCCATGGTATTTGTTTACTCTGGTTAATTATCGAATATTATCAGTTTCCCGTTAATATGTATCTACGGGCCTTGGCCCGTCGTTGGCAAAATTCTTTTGTTACTAGATTATTATCCTAGGGGTTATTTAGGGCTTGCTGAATAATGGTAAAACCCTTTTAAAATAAGGCTTTTGACCTGTTAAAATCCGATGTTCATGCTGCGAAAATCGGATTGGGACCCTCAAAAACCTTGCATTATCCTTCTTGTAGTACATACACTGGTACAAAAAGAGAGGGCAACAAAGCCTGAAACGACCGGCTACTGACTCGGAGACTCCTGACGACCGACTCCTAACCCCACCAACAAACTTTTTCAGCAAACCCTATTTAACTGCTCCAAAGTCTGACTACAAAAATTTGCTCCCTCTAAATTTTGCTTGTTAAGAGGGACTTAGATTAAATCTGTAATTTGCCTAGAGAGAATTGGTACAAAAGAGGGATTAAAGACGGCAAAAACTTAATCAGAAAGGATAAATTTTACTCGACATTGACTAACCTTAAAAAGGTTGAAAATAATTGACAGATTTTTGATTTTTAGGAGTGATTAAATAATCGTACAAATATCCTTTCTCAAAAGAATCTAGAGTTGAATTAGCCGGGGGTTTAAAGGATAATTTCTTAGTTCCGACAACAATTGGAGTAGTTGTGCGGACAAGTTTCCCATCTTTTTCCTGTAACAAAATAATTTCCGAAGTTTTAACTTGACGAGGGGATTCCCAAGTATAATAATAGGACAGCAATCCATTGTCGTTATTTAAAGCCATTTCTCCATTGGCAGGGATTTTTTGCTGCCAATCAGGATTGAGCTTATATAGTTTAGGAACGTTTTTCCATTGCCAAGGAAATTGATAAAGTTGACCGACTACACTGGGCATAGACCAAGCAAAAGGATACAACTGACTTCCCCAAGGTAGACTAGGAGCATCGACTAAAATAACTTGTCCATCGCTCAGATCGGGGGCTAATTGTATAACATCAGCCCAAAAAGCTTGCTGATATTTCCAACTTAGTTTATTTTGCTGTTGCACGATAATTCCAAATCCAATCAACAAAGAAAAATAAGTCGCTAAGAGGAGAGCCGCAAGATTTTTTTGCCGATAACTATTGGCTAAATAAACAATCAAATAGCCAAGAATTCCCCCAAGAATAGAAGCTCCAACCACGGCAGCCGCATGAACACGGGAATCACGTCCACTAATGAGGGTAGCAGGAACGGTAAAAGTTAAGGGATAGGCCAAGAATAAGAGACTTATCCCCAAAAGGCTCAACTGTTTAATTATCGGCCAATTTTCCCCACTATCCAGTCCCGAAAAACGATAATTTTGTAAGAATAGCCATAGCAACATAAGTAATGAAAGAGGCACAAAAATTAACAATTCTCCCCTGAGATTGTGCAAAGTTTGCCAAGGACGATAGACAAATGTTCCTAAACAGACAAATGGTCCGGTAATTATTTGACGAATCGGAGTAAAAATAGCGGTTGCTATATCTAAGTCTCCAACCCGGCTATCACCAGTCAACTTTCTGAGAATTAAAACCACTAGGAAAATCGTACCTAAGATGAATAGATGTTTAATTAATTCTTTAAATATGTCCGACTTAGGCTTTTTGGTTAGAAAAGGTGCGGTGATAAACAGCAAAAAACAGGTCTCATAACTAAGAAAAGAAGCAGTAATCAATAGGTAAGACCAAATTTTTTTATCGTTCAGATAACTTAAAAAAGCGAGTAAAAGAAAGGTTATGGCGGGCAAAATGTGAATATGAGTGAGAAAAGCCCTAGTGTTATCGGCAGGAAATAAAGTAAATGCAAGGGTACCCGTCAGGACAAAAATAGGTTGATTCCAGAGACGTTGGAGAAATAGATAAAAGAGGATATTATTGGTTAATACCAATAGATAGGCACTTATATAAATAAGCGGCAATCCTCCCAATTTTCCAGCAAAGTATGCAGAGAAGAAGAGGATGTTAAAGCCGACAACTCTACCTTGAAAAAATGCTAAATTCATGTTCTTAACAGAGTCAACAAATCTGGAAAAGTCCATGGTGAGTATGTTACCGATGAAAGCGTAATCATCTTCGTATAGACCCAAGTGATTAAAATACCAAAAGTGGGCGATCCAAGTAATCAATGCAATGGTTAAAAATGTCGTAATTTTGAAGTATTTATTATTCAGTAACATCATTGATTTTCCTATAGCTTGTGTAGTCATAAATAAATATTTTATGTGAAATTTACAGCTTCAACAGGCTGAGCAATTGAATTACCTAGTGGTTCTTCGGTTTCTGTTATGCAATGTACGGGGGTTATAAGGGACGGAACCCTTATAGAGAAAAACGTTTGGCGATTTTTGTCAATTGTTTTTGATCTAGAGCGAACTAATCAATTAAATCTCTTGCCAGATAAGGATTTAGTTTATTTATGCCACCCTATCGAACCATAAAAAGTAACGAAGAGCCTACCTAGTTAAGCTTGCTTGCTCTTGTTGGAAGAATTATGGATTCTTTCTGATAATATATCAGTGTTTAAACTCTGTCAAAGCGACATTATATTAAATCCTGTTTAAAAGGTATAAGGGACCTGCGTAGGAATAATATCCCAGCCAGACACTCGCTCTGTAGAAGAATCAGACCAGCCATAAATGGTACATTATCAAAGCGCAAGTCCCTAAGGGAGAGGGGAGATAGGAGACAGGAGATAGGAGTCAGGAGTTAACTGTTCAGTGAAAACTCAAATCTGATAACTGATAACTGATAACTGATAACTGATAACTGATAACTGATAACTGATAACTGATAACTGATAACTGATAACTGATAACTGTTCCCTAAATTATCCCCAAAGGACAAAATTGACCCGATAATTCTAGTTTATTGTTTTGCAGCAGATATAAACCGTATTCAATTCCTTCTACTACTGCTTGATAGGAAGCTTCCAAAATATTACTAGACACTCCCACGGTAGTCCATCTTTGTTGACCGTTACTCGACTCGATTAAAACCCTAGTTTTCGCTGCCGTCCCCGAACCACTATCGAGGATTCTCACTTTATAATCGGTCAGGTGAAAGTTAGCAATTTCGGGATAGAATTTGACTAAAGCCTTTCTTAAAGCCCGATCTAAAGCAGCCACGGGCCCGTTACCCTCGGCCACTTCTAATAAATCTTCCTCTTTTACCCGTACTTTAATTGTAGCGATCGCATTACCACTATCCCGCAGCATATCACAATAAACTTGGAATCCTTTTAATTCAAAAAGGTGGCTTCTCTGTCCCAAAGCTTCCCGCATTAATAACGCAAAACTAGCTTCGGCTGCCTCAAATTGATAACCCTCACTTTCCAAGATTTTTAAACGTTCCAAAATTTGCCGACAGGTGGGATCATCTTTATTTAAATCGATGCCAAAACTGCGCGCTTTCGCTAACACATTACTTAATCCCGATTGGTCAGAAATGACGATGCGGCGCTGATTCCCGATCGCTTCCGGGTTAATATGTTCGTAGGTTAGGGGATTTTTCGCCACCGCAGAAACGTGAATGCCGCCTTTATGGGCAAAAGCGGAGCGTCCGACGAAGGGAGCATGATCATCCGGGGCTAAATTGACCATTTCGCTGATTTTTCGGCTAGTTCCCGTCAATCGGCCTAATTGATTTTCTTCTAGGCAGGAAAAGCCCATTTTTAACTGAAGATTGGGAATTAAAGTACATAAATTGGCATTGCCGCAGCGTTCCCCATAACCGTTAATTGTGCCTTGAATCATGCGTGCGCCCTCGTTAACTGCCGCTAAGGAGTTAGCCACGGCGGTTCCCGCATCATTATGGGCATGGATGCCTAATTGAGGCGCATTTTCCTCATCGGGATCGATGCCCAATTGCTCCCGCACTTTCTCCACAATGGGGGCGATTTCTTGGGGTAAAGTGCCGCCGTTGGTATCACAGAAAACTAACCATTCTGCTCCGGCAGCCCGGGCGGTTTTGAGGGTTAAAAGGGCGTATTCGGGGTTATTTTTGTAACCATCAAACCAATGTTCGGCATCATAAATGACTCGTTTTCCCTGACAGCGTAGATACTCGATCGTATCTCCTATCATGGCTAAATTCTCCTCCAGACTGGTTTTTAAGCCCTCTGTGACGTGCAGATCCCAAGATTTGCCGAAAATTGTCACCCAACGGGTTCTAGCGGCGAGAATGGCGGTTAACATCCGATCTTCCCGGGCCTCGACATGGGGGCGACGAGTGGAACAAAAAGCGACTAATTCCGCTTGTTTTAGGGGTTCTTCGTGCAGTTTCCAGAAAAATTGACCGTCTCTAGGGTTTGCGCCCGGCCAACCGCCTTCGATAAAAGGAATACCCATTCTATCTAATTCCCTGGCGATTTTAATTTTATCTTCGAGGGAGAGGGAAATACCTTCTCGCTGGGCCCCATCCCGGAGAGTGGTGTCATAGACCCAAATGCGCTTACCATTGTTCATAGAAATAGTCAATAAGTGTTAATATTAATTAATAACTGTAGCAAGTTAAAATCACGCCCCCCATGCCTAGAATAACAGTTTACGCTCAAACAATCACCTGCGATCGAGGTGCAAATCTCTGTTCAGTTATCAGTTATCAGTGATCAGTGATCAGTTTTGAGTTTTCAGTGAACAGTATTAAGTATTAAAGTGTTAAAGTATTAAGTGGCCAGTTCGGAGCCTTCTTTTCACTGTTTACTGTTTACTGATTAAGGTTATCAAATGAACGAGACAATAACTTTTCGGATATCACCAGTAATTCGGGTAACTTTATTAAGTTTATATGTGGCGTTAACCATCCCTTTACCCTTTTTAGCAAAAGTCACTAATTCCCCTGTTAATCCCAATTTTCTCTGGGGAGGAATTAGCTTAGGATTAATCGCTTTATACGGAGCTTTAAGTGAAAGAGTTATTTTATCAGAAACAGGGATACAAGTTACCTATCCCCAATGGTTTCCTGCTTTTCTTCGCTCTGGTTGGTGGTTAAATTGGACAGATATAAAAGAACTTAAATGTCGCAGTACAGGACAGGGTGGTTTAGTTTATTATTTCCTTGATCGCTCCTCGGAAAAAGCCTATTTATTGCCGATGCGAGTAGTGGGATTTAATCGCATGGTCAAAATAATCGCGGAAAAAACTAACTTGGATATGACTGATATTCGCCCCCTTTCTCAGCCTTGGATGTATGGAATTCTTTTTATTCTCACCCTATTTTTATTATTAGTCGATGCTTGGACTATTGCTACGGCGAGAACTATTATTCCCTAATAAATTCGGCTCAAAACGTAATCTACTAGCTCGATTAACACATCTTTTGAGGGAGAAGAAGCTAAACATTCAAGGTGTTTTAAGGCACTTTGACCGTATTGATCGGCTAATTCTTTTGAGCGAGGAATACCTTGGCTAGAGTGAATAAAATCAAGAGCTTTTTCGATGTCTCCTTCCTGACTAAATTCCCGCTCGATTAACACTTCTATATAGGAATTTTCCTCCATGGCAAAGAGAGCGGGAGCGGTGATATTACCACTGATCAAATCGGAGCCAGAGGGTTTTCCTAATACTTCCGTAGGGGAGGTAAAATCGAGAATATCATCGACGATTTGAAAAGCTAATCCTAAATCGCGACCATAATTATATAAATGATGATTAACTTCAGCCGATTGCTCGCTTAATACCCCAGCCGCTTTGGCACTGTTGGCAATTAAAGAAGCAGTTTTGTAGTAACTTTTTTCTAGATAAGCTGCCAAGGAGATACTGGTATCAAAGCGATTAATTCCCTGTTGAATTTCCCCTTCAGCAAAATCGCGAAT
The DNA here is from genome assembly GCF_027531105.1 of Microcystis sp. LE18-22.4A. Classification (NCBI taxonomy): domain Bacteria; kingdom Bacillati; phylum Cyanobacteriota; class Cyanophyceae; order Chroococcales; family Microcystaceae; genus Microcystis; species Microcystis sp. LE18-22.4A. Next base: position 3,631 of record NZ_JAPZRB010000149.1, on the reverse strand, counting down.
CACTTCTGAGAGCAATTTTACCACTTCTAAATTATCTAAATTTGCTAGATACCAAGAGGATTGAGCGAAAAGAAAATCCCCCGCTAAAACCGCCACGCGATTGTCAAATAAACTGTTAACGGTGGGAACACCGCGCCGCAATTCTGCCTCATCTACCACATCATCATGGACGAGACTGGCAGTGTGGATCATCTCCGTGATTTCCGCTAATCGACGATGACGGGGAGTGATATCCCGGTCTAACATGGTAGCGCGAGACACTAACAACACGATCGCCGGTCGAACGCGTTTACCACCGGCCTCGAACAAATGTTCTGCTGCCGCCGCTAAAATGGGATGACGAGCGCCGACGAGGTTTTTTAAGTTATTGGTCAAAAGACGGAGATCATCGTCAACGGGTGCGAATAAAGAAGTTGTTGGGATCATTGGTTAGCCAATTGGCGAGATAGTTACGAAAGTTTACATATCCTTACATTTATTTTAAGCTAACCGTCCAGACTAGGGAAGGGGAAGCATCAGTGATCAGTAATCAGTAATCAGTGATCAGTAATCAGTAATCAGTAAACAGTAAACAGTGAGGGGTTGGGGTTTTAGGGTTTTAGGGTTTTAGTTGAAATTTCCCCACTTCCCCCCACACCCCACTTCCCCACTTCCCCACTTCCCCACCTCCCCACACCCGACACCCCACACCCGACACCCCACACCCCACACCCGACACCCGACACCCCACACCCCACACCCGACACCCGACACCCCACACCCCACACCCCACTTCCCTGGTCCCTAATCTTTTTCCCGACAAAACTCTTGTCATTGTCAAGACTCTAGGGTAACTTGTATATAAAAATTAATAAAGCGAGAAGTATTAGAACGATGTTGAGACTAATTAGCGACTTTGACGGCCCGATAATGGACGTATCCGAGCGATATTACCAAGTTTATCAAGACTGTTTACAGAAAACCGCCTATAAAGGTCAAATTATCGGGGAATTATCGAAAGCGGAATTCTGGCAGTTAAAACGGGATCAGGTTTCTGAGAAGCGTATCGGGGAAATGTCAGGATTAGATGAAGATCAAGCGCGTAAATTTGCCCATCTTCGTCGTCAAACTGTCCATACTTTACCCTATCTTGTCCACGATCGCCCGGTGGTTGGTTCTTTGGAAACTCTCCAGAAAATCCAAGAGTTAAAGATCGATTTAGTCGTGATGACGATGCGGCGGGTATCCGAGCTAGATCATGCCTTTAATCGCCACGATATCGGTCGTTTTTTCGCCGCTAATCGTCGTTATTGTCTAAATAACAATTACACCAAAACCAACGACGTGCGCGACAAAACCCTGCTTATGGCTAAGGCCGCTAAAGAACTGCCGGCGGCTGCCGATACTTGGATGGTGGGGGATACGGAAGCGGATATTGCCGCCGCTAAAAGCCAAAATATTAAGGTTATTGGCGTATTATCGGGGATTCGCAGCCGTTCCCGTTTAGAGAGCTACGAGCCTGATTATATCGTCAATAACCTTGGGGAAGCAGTGGACGTGATCTTAGGCTCCCTACGAGCGATTGGTTAACGGAAAAAACTACTAATCACCCAAAAGATCAGAAAAGTGACGAGCGCATAAATTTGGCGATCGCCGAAAATGTTCAAATCAGCCTTGGCCGCCAAACTGGCTAATCCCGCTCCCAGAGCGACTCCTAGCACTAAACCAGCGAGAGTGAATAGTAAGGCGCGGCCAAAACGTTTTTCCTTGCGGTTGAAAAAATAGATATTAACGAAAACGCCAAAAGCTAAGAGCAGCGGTAAGAGGGAGCCACTGGGATCGGGAACTAACAGCGTTATTGCTCCTAAACAAGCGTAAATCACTGCTGGTACACCGATATCCCTTGCAGAAGGTGTATCGATTAAGCTTTGCCACCAGTGAGGAGATTTGCTGCTAGTCACCAGTTTACTTTCCACCGGAATCGCCAGACGTTCAGGAAAACGAATGCGATCGGGAACTTTAATTCTACCCTCCTGTCGCATCCGCAGTCGATCCATGAGGACGGAATCGTAGGCCGACTCGATCAATTCGACAATTTTGCTATCATTTTGATACTGTTGCACCAGTCTTTGTTTGGCCTCTTGAATTTCTTCAAAAGAGGATTCTTCAGTAACCCCAAGTTGTTCGTAGGGATTCTGTTCACTCATGAACATACCTCCTTAATTATGCTCCCGATAGTCATGATCTTAACCCGATGTTCTGTAGTTTAACTTGAGATCCAAGCTTATTTAAATTAATTAAGTTTAGCGAAAATCTGAGCAGAATCGATCGCTTCGTAGGGATAACCACTGGCATCTAAAAGGCTTTTTTCGGCGATTTCTCCTTCTTTAACGATAATTAAGCGGTTTTTGCCCCCGTAGGCTTTAATTGTGACAATTTCTAAAGCAAATAACCCCGGGGAGAAACGGGGATTTATGGCCCCATCGTACTCGAATTTACTCTGCATTAACTGCAAAGCATAGACGCTACTGCTATCAAAGGGTGCTGCCTCTCTCATCGTTTTGGCCCGCACCACCGGGATTAAATCGCCAAAAGGAATAGAAATCGTTTGCCAGGTGCGATCAAGTGTATCAAAAGAATAACAGTAACCGATACCATCCCAACGTCCTTCACAGCGCAGAATTAATTTATAGCGTTTTCCGTCCCCTTGTACCTGTAATTCTATTCCCTCGTAGTTAGATAAATTTAGGGGAGGATTCAGGTTTCTGGTACGAACTGAGGCAAAACCGCCGTTATTTTCAGTTCTAACGATACCGGAAAAGAGCGCTCGTCCTCCGGTTAGGGTTATCTGACTCTCACTCACTCCTCCCATTACCACATCATCCACCGCACCCCAGATTTCTTTGATATCACTGCTGGGATTGCTAAAGTCAAAGAGGGTTTTTTCGGCGGTTATCCCAGCATTTTTCAATAAATCGAGTAAATTAGCTAAACTATGGCGGTTATTCTCCCCTTGACAGTAGATAATTCTCTCAATCCCTGTGAATAATTGCGGGGTTTCCAGAGCAAATAAATCGACATTTTCAGCCAATAATTGACGTGCAGACTCGATATTATCGACTAAAGCGCGGATTTGATAGTTTTGCTGCTGTAGTTGGGTGATTACTTTTCTACCGATCGCATTTTCCCCACCAATGACTAAAATGGTCTTCATCCCTTGCTCATTTGTTAGCTGATTTTTTTTATCTTCCCCGAAACCGAGCAGCTTTTGCAGACAACTCCACAGGGGAATACTATCAAAATAGTCTAGAGTTTGCCAAAATCTCTGAAAATCCCAGCTTTTTGACTCAGCCATAACTTTTCTCTCCTAAAAAGGTCCTGTTGACATCCTCACCGCCGGGGCCGGACGGTGATGACCGGCAGATCAAACAAACTTAATTGAACGATCTTCGGTTGGGTTGACGCTTCACGGGATGCTGCTTCTTTAACAGAAGTCTTACACTTTCCTCTGCGTCCGTTTTTTGAGGTCTCCGATTGCCCACCGGCGACCTTGATATTAATTGCGGCGTTCACGTCTCGATCATGAAAAGTCCCACAGAAAAGACATTCCCACTCACGGATATTTAACGCTTTTTTCCCGCCAATATTCCCA
>NZ_JAPZRB010000111.1:0-2081 GCF_027531105.1 Microcystis sp. LE18-22.4A | reverse complement strand
AGACTTGTTTTCCCTCAAAAAGTGCCGACCTTTGGAGTGATTGGGGGGAAAATTCCGGGACTTTTTCCCTGAAAATTAGGTAATTGACCACCTGAAAATCGGTAAAACCCCACACCCCACACCCCACACCCCACACCCTGCCCCTAGGAAAAGCTTTTTCAGTAAACCCTACATAAGCACCCTTGGACAAAAGTGAATAAGGCCAATCTTCCCAGTTTACCCGCTTTTTTAGGATGAGTTAATCAACCCAAAACCCCCGAATCGATAAAGACAATCATCCTTGGCTATAAAGCTTTGAACCCAAAGGACGATCATTATCAATCGCAGTCTGAAAATTGAGGAAAGACTGGGAAATTTCTTGGTCTTGCTTATCGGTTATTTGTGACCGTTTTTGTCGTCTTTGTTCTAAGATAGCCAAAGCCGAACGATTTCGTTTAATTTGCTCTTTTCGATCCCAATCTGGATAATTGACAAGTTTGGGTTTTAATTGATTCATCTCTTTAACTGGAAATTGTCTATCATCATCTTAGCCGATCCTTTGACCAAGAACAAGAGGTAACAGGGGGTGCATCTCATTTTGTCAATCTAGTGAGTTGGGATTTTTAAAGGGAAACTCTCTGCTAAAATTGGGCATTACTTCCGATTTTATCACTCAATCCAAGCCTTAAACCCCCCGTCAGGGGAGGAGCTTCGTCCCCCGAACCTTTGACTAACTAATAGAGTTCAACCTCTTAATTTTATTTTAACAGACAACAATTATAAAATTTTATTTTGATAATAAATCGGGTCAATTTTTCTTTTCAGCGATCGCCCTATAGCTGACCGCATAATTCTTTTGTACTAAACTTTGAGGTTGGCAATAGGGGGTAAATACAGAAACGAAAATTCTCTCTAAATCTCCTCAAATTTCCAGAAACCTTCTGACTCCCTCTAGCTAGATGGTTAAAATAAGTAGCTTTTAAGGGAGATAGATTTTGAGAGGGTTATCAGCTACAATCAAGACATGAAGCTAGTTGAACGCCATATCATACTAAATCCCATCCTTGCTGGTCAGAAATTGACCGAGCTGCTTTTTTGTCAAAAAATCTGTTCAATCTAGCTAATTACCACTATCGCCAATATTTCTTTGTTGAACACAAGAAATTAAATTTTAATCAACTCTATCACCAAGTAGCTCCAAGTTCTGATTTACTATTTTATCGGATTGCCGCGCTTGCCGAAGGCACTGGGGAGCAGACTGCTGATTCAATTGGGTAAGGCAAACCCTAATTAGTGAGAGGAGAATCACCACCACAACCGACTCACTTCCCTAATACCTTGATACACTTCTCTTAAGGCGACCAGTCCCCCAAAATGAAGGATTAAAGGCAGGTTAGAAATAGTTTTAGAGTAATTTTAAGAATTCTTCGATAGTTAAACCCGCTTCTTTAACAATCCCTGCCATTGTATAAGCATTAACCGGATTTGCTCGTGGAATGGTGATAGTCTGTTCTCCATTTGTCATAGTAATATGTTTTCTCTGTCTAGTGATGCGGAATCCCGCTTTTTCAAAGGCATTAACAGTGCGTAGATGATTAATTCTGGGTAATTTTGGCCTACTTATCCTACTTCTACATAACGCACTTCCGCATCTTTGTTTAATTCTTCAATTGTCTCTAAATAGTCTTGTATCGCTTCTTTGATATTTTCTATAGCTTCTGCTTCAGTGTCCCCCTGTGACCAACATCCGGGTAAACTGGGACACCAAATTGCATAACCTTCTTCGCTTTGTTTGAGTCGAACTTGATAGCGCATAAATAGTGGCTGTTAGTTTGTAACTTTTATACTAAGGTCTAATTGATTAAAGATAAAGTATTGATAATTGTCCATTATCCCTGAGAAAAGCGTTCGCCTTTGAGGTTTTAATAGATTTGAGGTTGAAAATTATCAGGAATATCGAGTTCAAATACTTGGTCATGAATCCGAGCCACATAAAACCCTTCTTGGAGAATTTTTTCCCGTAATCCTGGTGATAAATCAACCGCCGCTAATATGCCATAGAGTTTTTTATCTTTGTGTTCAGAGAAAAAGCTACGAAACCG
>NZ_JAPZRB010000222.1:0-45408 GCF_027531105.1 Microcystis sp. LE18-22.4A | reverse complement strand
TTAATTTATACAGCACCATTTTTTTATTACTTTTTTCCTCTTTTTTTTGACCAACTAAAACTTTTTTCTCCCTTTGTCACTTTAATGGGGTTGTGGGTGGGGGGGTGTGGGGTGGGGGGTGTGGGGTGGGGGGGGTGGGGTGTGGGGTGTAGGTAAGGAAACCTCTTTCGTCTCTGGTGGTGAAAATTTTTTCATCGGGACTGTCTCCTGTTTTTTAACAACAGAATCCTGTTTCTTCCCTGCTGTCTCCTGTCTCCTGTCTCCTGTCTCCTGTCTCCTGTCTCCTGTCTCCTGTTTTTTAACCACAGAATCCAGTTTCTTCCCTTCTGTCTCCTGTCTCCTGTCCCCCGACTTGCCAGTGGGAATTTTTGTCCGTCTGCTATCGGCGAATTTTTTCTTTAAAGAGCGCAATTCTTTTTTCAGAGACTTGAGAAACTCCTGACGGTTATGGAGGAGGGTTTCCAGCTGTTGAATTTTTGTTTGTAATTCCGTCGCTTCCGTCTCTAATTTTTGTCTTTCCAAACCGGTTAAACGACGTAGGGGCATAGCCAAGATAGAATCAGCTTGAGCGTCACTAATGCCCAATTCTGCCTGAAAACGATACTTAGCCGTCGTCCCATCGGGAGCATTTTTGAGAATATCCACCACTCGATCGATATTCTGCAAAGCTAATAATAAACCCTCGACTAGGTGTAAGCGATCGCTGGCCTGTTGCAACTCATCGCCATACTGACGGGTGAGAGTCGTTTCTCGAAAGCGCAAGAATTCCTGTAAAACTTGTTTTAAAGATAACTGCCGGGGTTGATTATCGACCAAAGCGAGGATAATCGCCCCAAAATTAGTCTGTAGGGCCGTTTGTTGGTATAAAGCCGCCAAAACCTGCTGCGGTTGACTTTCCCGCTTTAATTCAATCACCACCCGAATGCCTTCGCGATTACTTTCATCGCGGATATCGGCAATTCCCTCCAATTTCCCTAAATTGACTAATTCGGCGATTTTTTCGATCCATGCAGCCTTATTCACCTGAAAAGGCAACTCAGTAACCACAATTGCCGTCCTTTCCCTTCGGCGCTTGCCCTCAATGATAATTGTTTCAGTTTTCGCCACTCCGCGCACGGGAATAATCCCCCTACCGGTGCGATAAGCCTCCCGAATGCCGGTATCATCTAAAATCTCGCCTCCCGTGGGAAAATCGGGACCGGGGATAATTTCTACTAACTTTTCCTCGCTTAAATCGGGATTATCAATCAAAGCGATTAAACCTTCCACCACTTCCCCTAAATTATGGGGAGGAATATTAGTCGCCATCCCCACCGCAATACCTGAACAACCATTAAGAATCAGTATCGGTAACTGAGCGGGTAAAACAACGGGTTCCTGTTGAGAATTATCAAAATTACTGGTAAAATTAACGATAGCTTCGCTAATTCCCCCTAAAACCGCCTGATCACCGATGCCGGCCAAACGGGTTTCTGTATAACGCATGGCCGCCGGGGGGTCGTTATCGATCGAACCAAAGTTACCATGGCCCGATAAAAGTGGGTAACGACTGGAAAAATCCTGTACCATACGAACCAGTGCCTCGTACACTGACTGATCGCCGTGGGGATGATATTTACCCAAGACATCCCCCACCACCCGCGCACATTTGCGAAAAGGGCGATCGGGAGTTAAACCCAGTTCGTGCATAGCGTATAATATGCGACGATGCACTGGTTTTAGTCCATCGCGTACATCCGGCAAGGCTCGCCCCACGATCACACTCATGGCATATTCTAGATAGGATCGTTCCATCTCTTGGTGTAAGGCCGTGGGTATAATTTGACCACTAGCTAAGAAATCCAGTTGTTTGGCCATGAGTCTCTCGTTTTCAATCTGTCTAGCTGTGAATCATAAGGCATTTTGTCCGTTTTAACCTTGTTTATCCCTGAGCATCCCTATGACGACTGTTTTGATTGTAGAAGACGACCCGATTAATTTTCGCGTTTTTGCCAAAATTTTGACCAAACGAGGTGGTCTAGAGGTTAAAGGGACCGAAGACGTGGAAGAAGTGCTTCGTATTGCTCGGGATAAGGAAGCGGACGTGATCTTAATGGATGTCTCCCTCTCCCATAGTGTCTATGAAGGGAAAGCGGTAGATGGCATTAAAATCAGCCAAATTCTCAAAGCTAACCCCGAAACCGCCGATTTACCCGTTATTCTCGTCACCGCTCACGCTATGGAGGGCGATCGAGAGAATTTTCTCAAGCAGAGTCAGGCCGATGGTTATATTTCTAAACCAGTGGTTGATCACCAAGCTTTTGTTAATCAAATTTTGGCGATCATCGATCAGAAGCTGGTCTAAGCTTTGAGTCTTCTTTTGTTAGTATATCAGTATTGATCTAGGGTGGGCTGAATAAATCTAAAAACCTTGTTGGGTAAGACTTTTAGACCTTTTGTCAATCAAAAAGTACCGGCGACGGAAGTGATTGGGGGGAAAATCCCTGGACTTTTCCCCTGAAAATTAGGTAATTGACCCCCTCAAAATCGGTAAAACCCTACACCCCACACCCTGTCCCCACAAGAAACTTTTTGCCGCAAACCCTACTTAATCCTCCACTCTGCCATAGATGGCGTAGGCTCGATCGAGCGACCAGGCCCACATCTGATCCCCTAGGGAAAAATGCCACCATTCCCCCTTATGTCGGCTAAATCCCGCCTCCTCCATCACTTTAGCCAATAAAACTCGTTTTTGATGATAACTCTGTTCTCGCGGGCTTTTTGCGGCGATATAATAATCGGGATGCGATCGCTCACTGATCTCATCGATTTCCCCCCCCATGGGGATGGCTTGTCCCTTCTCGTTCACCAGGGTAATATCGATCGCCGCTCCGGTACTATGGGGAGGCGGAGTGGCGGCATTATCGCTGGGAACCGCCCAAATAGTGTAAACTTCTGTTAAAATCGCTTGACTTTCTGCCTCCGATAGTTTCTCTTTGGCTAATCCTTTTGTGTCTAGGAGACTCTGAAAACTATAATCGACCATAAATTGTTGCACTTCCACCGGTCGATAGGCATCAAAAATCAAAATTTGCCAACCAGGTTGATAGACTTGCAGGCGGTTTTGAGCGTCAATCAGAGCATTTAACACCCCTTGTCGCAAAAAATAGGGAGATTTACCCCGATAATTAGCCCCTAATTTCTCGTAAGCGTGGGGAGAAGGGATAACAAATTTATCTGCGGGTATAGGTACTAGGGGTTCCCCACATTCACGAATAGGAATTTTTTGGTAGGGTTTCATCTCGTCATCGGGAAACAGTAATTTTATTGATGGTCAACTCGATCGCCAGTTTACATAGGGTTTGCGGCAAAAAGTTTTTCGTGGGGGTAGGGTGTGGGGTGTGGGGTGTGGGGTGTGGGGTTTTACCCATTTTCAGGTGGTCAATTACCTAATTTTCAGGGAAAAAGTCCAGGGATTTTCCCCCCAATCACTACAAGGGTCGGCACTTTTTGAGGGAAAAAAGTCTAAAAACCTTATCCAACAAGGTTGTTAGATTTATTCAGCAAACCCTACATAATCCCGTTATTCTTCCTCCTCAACGGTTGTAGGGAATTTCATACTGGCCCAAGTTAACTGTTTTTGCGGGTCTTTTTCCGGTTCACTAAAACTCTCCTTGAGTTGTTCTTTCACCTGGGCAATATTACCACTTTGAGCGGCATTCTTTAGATCATAGACATAACGAGCATTTTCGATCGCTTCCTCTTTACTACGAGAACTAGACTCAAAGCATTTTTCTAGGTCTTTGTAAATACCCTTTCGAGAGATTTTGAGAAAATATTGACGTTCTGTATCGATAAGTTTAGCCAATAATTCTAGGTGCATGGAATCCTCGGCACAGATATCCGCGAGTATATCCCATTCTTCACTCCCCAAAAGATTATTATCCGCCCCCGGTCGCGGGTCTTGAAAAGTTTCTCCAGTCACTTGTTTATAAATCTTCGGTAATTGGTCATCAAATTCGTGCTTTTCTTCCCTCCAAATCCGGCGAATTTCGCTGAGTTCCTCCGTGGTAATTAGGGTAATATCTTTCATCTCCTCTGGGGCATTAGTACGCACGCTCTCCTGAGCTTCTAATACCCTTCTCAGCCAATATTCTCGCCATTGTTTAGTATAAGGACCGGGTATGGGTTCGATCGATATTTCTCCATTTAAGTTTCTTTCAAATAATTGTACTTTCCCAAAGATACGGCGAAAATCCCGTTTTGGTCGGTCATCTTCTATATCTAATTCGTTGCGAAGGTCTAAAAGCGGTTGTAACCATTCTTTTTCTTGGTCATTCTGTATCATTGCCTCCATCGATTTATCTTTATTCACCAACGTACACACCCAACAACCTAAACGCGAATCTCCACAGCTAGGAGTGGAAGTATCTACCACTAGGGGACATTCATTATCCGCAGTCGCTCCTCTATACATTGCTAATAATTCTTTGTTATCTCCTCCCCAGGGATTTTCCCACTGCATTAAGTACATCCATACTTCATCAGTACGCCAATCTTCTAAAGGGCTATAAATAATTGCATTGGGAAGGCTACCACTATAGCGCAATGGTTTACTAATATTCTCCTTAAGATTAAGTTGTTCTTGAAAGCTATTAATTTCATATTTATTCATTGTTGAAGCACGTTTATTACTCTCAGCCTTTCTTGTACCGAGCATAAGAATAACTTCGCCATTTTCTCGAATTTGCTGACGAATAAAATGATTTGTTGGTGTTATCTTTAGTCTTTCAGTACACCAACGAAATCCATGACGAGGTGCAGGATAGCCTTTACCAATTAAACAAGTCCAAAAAGTATCTTTTATTTCTGGGCGTAATAAATAAGGTTCTACAGGCATCTGCTGCATTTTAGCTTCATTTTTCATTCTGGCTAAAGATTGTTTAACCCAAGTAGATACAAGAGGATTTTCAACTTGAGTATCTGTAGTCATTACATAAATTTTTTTATGACGCTCCTCGATGGAAAGTTTGCTGATTGCATTCCAAATTAACTGAACAACAGCACTACTATCTTTTCCTCCTGAGTAACCTATAACAAATGGAATACTGTTAGAAAGATATAAACTTTGAATTTCTTTTGTAATTATTTCAACGTCTATAACAAAGTCATCAACAGTTCTAGAAGGAAAAATATTTATCTGTGTTTGCTCGCCAAAAATAACATTATTTCTCATAAATTTAACCTTTAAATATATTATCTCTATGCCATTTTACGGATTCAAGATTAGGCAGATATTCGTGATTATCAGGCAGTATAAGATTCTCACCATGAAAATCTTTTATAGACTTTGCGTTCGGTGAAACTTCTTCAAAATCTTCTGTGATAATAATTTTGTATTGATTATCAATTGTGAATAATCCTTGATCAAATGCCCAATGATGATTTTTACACAGAGATAAACCATTGTTTATCTGGTTATTATAGAATTTAGCAAAAGGTTTGATATGTGCGCCATCGACAATACTTTGTGTCAAGGAGTGGTTTACTTTAAGACCACAAAAAGAGCATTGATAATTATATATATAAACGACTGCTTTACGAAAAAAAGCACTTCTTATTAAAGATTTTCGTAGGTAGAATTTTTTCTCCTGTTCTACATTATCGAATATTGATAATTCTTCCGTACTTACATCCTGCAAGTTAGTGTTAATAGTCAATATTTCACTAATTTCTTTTTGAGATGATAAAAACCATACTGATATTAAAGTGTCTATTAATTCTTGACGACAATTTTGGTCTTGAAGCAAATTATATAAATCCTCATCTAATGAGGCATATTCTACAGCTAATTTGAGTTTTTTCATTGACTTTGGCTGTAGCCCATTAAAATCTGGCTTTAATCTTAAATACCAGAATCCTTCGCTTTGTAAGTGAAAAAATGGATAATACAACCCCCCCTCGTATTGAGACGATAAAACATTCCAGTATTTATTAAATGTATTAATTAATTCATCCGAAACAAAAATTTTATTTTCCGTGATTAATCCCTGTGAAATTAGATCGATAACTGATAAAAGTAAAATTGGTTTATATTGAGCATTACCTCTTTTTTTACTAACATTAACATTCAAAGATGCGAATCTTTCACAATAATATTTTAAATTGCGTAGGGGAAGACTATCGACCATAGGGGGGGGGAGATATGCGGATAAAAAAAGGAAACTATTACCAGCATACAGAAAAACATCCCACCGAGAGGGAAAAATACAGAAAGCCTAGAGAGATAGTCATAATAACATCGATCGAGCGCGGCTGACAAGCGATCGCAAAGTCGAACTTATGTACTATGATCAACCCTTAATGCAACTTTAAAAACCCGCTTCCCACTCCCTCCTATACCCTTTAAACAGGATTTAGTATCACTTTCCCGGGTTGAGGGTTTAAGTCCGGTTAGGGATTAAAGAGTAACTCCACCGTCCACGGGTAAAACCACCCCTGTCATATAGGGGTTGATAATCAAACTCAATACTGCTAGGGCGACTTCTTCGGGTTGCCCTAAATGTTCGACAGGTAGAGCAGAAACCGCCCATTTGCTCAGGTCGGAGCGTTCCGAATCACCTTGACTGGTCCAGATGCTTGTATCTTCTATTAATCCGGGGGCAACAACGTTAACGCGAATAGGAGCGAGTTCTAGGGCGAGGGCGCGTCCAAATACGGCTACGGCACTATTAGCGGCGGCTATGACGGAAATTCCGCCCATTTTGGAATATTTGAACATAGTGACGCTGGATGTCAGGGTAATAGAACCGTCCTTGGCCAAAGTTTTCAGGGAGCCACGCACTGCTAAAAAGGTTCCCCAGAATTTCTCCATACCTCCCCGGGCCGTTTCTGCGGTCATTTCGGTTAATAAGGCTCGCGGCATATTTCTGTCTCCGAGAGAGGTGACTACTAAATGGTCAAAGTTGCCAATTTCTGCAAAAAAGGCATTAACAGAATCTTCTTCTAAAAAATTAACAGTTTTGGCTTCAATCTCCCCGGAAATTAGGGCAACAGCGGCAGCTAATTTCTCTTGAGAAGCATGGGAAAGCACCACTTTTGCCCCCAGGGAGAGCAATTTTTCGGCAATCGCTAGGTCAATCCCGGAGCTTGCACCAATAATAACGACTTTTTTACCCGATAAGGAATCAAACATTTTTTTTGTCTCCAAAAATTCAAGAAAAACTTACAACTATTACAGTATATTGACTGGCTTTTGGGCAGCAACTAACCAATAAGTTATGGCCGAGGAACTTAGCAAATTATCCAGAGCCTTAATGTTTAAATTATAGGTTTCTTCGTCTAATTTTCCCGATTGCAATTCCTCTGTTAACCAAGACTTAAGATGGCGAAAATGTCTGAACCAGCACTCCTCCGTCACCTCGACAAATTGAACATCTTTAAACCCTGCCTGTTGATAAAGATTTTGATACTCTGCCCTATCTTTGACCGTGTTTGCTTGGGGAACTGTCCAATCACCTAAAAGTTCTGTTGTGGCAAAACTCAGATCTGAGAGAATTAAGGTTCCCCCCGGCTTTAATACTCGCCAAGCTTCTTGCAAGAATTGCCGCCTGGTATTAAAATAAAAAGCCGCTTCTACACAAATAATTTGCTCAAAAGAATGATCGGCAAAATCCATCTCTACTGCGTCCATTAACAGAAATTTACCCTCGGGAAAATTCAAGAGACTTCTGGCAATTTGTGTCGGAGAAATGTTAATCCCCACAATTGCTGTCAATGGGTAATATTTGAGAAGATAATGGGTAGTTGCTCCTAAACCACAGCCAACATCAAGAATTGTTCCCTGTTTGTTGGGAATAAATTCTAAAAGTTTCTCCATCAGAGTAGAGGATGCTTCCTGTTGATCTTGGGTATGGGAGAGCCAATAACCGACATTAAAAAACTCTCTTTCACCATAAAACTCTCGAATCGAAGGACTACAAATTAAATCATCGAATCTACTAATCCATTCATTTTTATCCATTGTTAAACTCACTTAACTGTTTCGGCAAAAACTACATTAGTTTAACACGATTGGGCTTAGTAGAGCGGGAAGTGGGAAGTGGGTTATAGTAATGCTTGCCAAACTCCTGTTAAGGCACTAGATATTGACCGCGTGGCTGAGGCGATATAAAAAAAAGGAGCCACACCTTTTCCCTTAGATACTGATAAATTTCCCTTAGAGGTTCAACTAACAGCCCAATTTAATGGTAAAAAAAGTTTTTATCAATTAACCTATAACCATCAATCTATATTATCATATCTGGTGAGGGACAGAAGTTATCGCTTTTGAATTAGGAATGGGGAGCGGAGAACAGGGAAGAAAATTGGCGTACCTGATGACCCTGAATAAAGCTATAAGTGTCACCCATGGGAGTGCGGGTAAGGTGAGTATTTGACTTGAGTAAGACGGCAATATATGTTACTATCACAAGGTAATCGCAGCTATCTTGAAAAAGCTGCTACTCAAAACTAGGAATGACCATGAATTATCCCAATACCGAACAAAGTAAAGCAATCCCCTTCTTTGCTCGTTTTCTATCTGTGGACCAAGACGAGGATCCGACTCCCGATTCCCCCCCCGATTCTGAACCGGCTCCCGTTTGGACTTGGAAATGGCCTTCTGACTGGGAAGATAGTTAATTAATTTAAAGATTGCTTTCAGTAATTCACACAGAAAACAACCACCGCCATAGGTCAAGCAGGAGTAAGATTTATGGCGGTTTTTTGTTGTATTTAGGGTTTGCTGAAAAAGTCAATTTGCCGGTGAGGGCAGCGGGGGGAGAAGGTGCTTAGTCAAGTCACAACTACTCTTCAGCAATTTCGACTTCTTTGGGAGCAATGGGTTCTTCGGCAGCAATTTCTACTTCAATAGCCTTTTTCAGGTTAAGTTTTAGAACTTGAGAAATTGGCAAACCTTCCACCTCATTGATGAGATATTCTTGAGTTTCTGTTTCACGACGTTTGAGATAGACCGTTTTAAGCAGTGCCTCAATGCCATAACCCGTCACAATGTCGCCAATAATGGTAGAGAGGCCTAAGACCCCAAGTCCACCAATTAGTCCCAGCGGACCGCCTAACCCAAAAAGTGCGTAAATCATCGGATAGGCAGTACCACCGGATGCGGCAACAGCAATAATGAAAATAATGCCGGGGAGTCCCAGAGAAGCAAGTTTTTGAACAACTTCATCCAGAGAAATTCCCCAGGAGACAAGTTTTTTGTTGATGTCTGTGGGATTAATTCCGAGAAAATCATTGGGAATGGCCGTTTCAGTAGTTTCCGTCATTGATGAGACTCCTAAAATCACTAAGTTGGATTGGTTGGTCGGGATTTCAGTCATATAAAATCCATGGTAAGGCAAAAGAATACAAATCGGCTGTCTAGCAATCAGATGCCTTGCAGCATTTTACATTAGTCTTACCGTTCACACAACTTGTAGAAAATCGTCAGTTCTTAGATTAAATCCTGTTGAAAAGATAGAGGAGATTGGGGAGAAACAATTGATAACTGTGTTTTTCAAGTTGAATTGGGAGTGAACCATAGTCTTAAAAACGGGTTTGGTATCAAATCTCAAGGCAAACTTTTAACTCTTCGGCTAAAATCTGGACATGGGGTTCTACCATAATCGAGACATGATTTCCTAGTACGAAATGAATCTCAACTGGCTCTGTAGAAAATTCACTCCAGCCTAAAGAGGAATCCTCGCAATCTCCAGCTATTAAATCTTTATTTGGATCATCAGCTAATTCCTCCCTAGCCCGTATAATCGTAATTTTACCAGGATAAATCTGTTTAGGGAGATAATCAATCAGACATAAACAGCTAGTTTTATAGGCTTGGACAATTTTTTCAAGCTGCCTAGTTTCCGCATTGGGAGGAAGCATATTAGCCAGTTTAAAAAAGTTTAAGGCGTATCTTAATTGTTCCTCCACTGTTAAGAGTTGAAGAGTTTCATAGGAAATATCGATGGTTTTATCTAAATAAACTTCGATACCTTTGCTGACTTCAGCTAACCATCGCGCATGATCCCAATTAATATAATCAAGCAAAATTTGTTTGTCTTTATAAGTGGGTGCTGAAGAATCAATGATTGCTAGTAATGCCACTTGTTGACCCTGATTAACCAACTGTTGAGCCATTTCAAAAGCCACATTACCACCGTAGGAATGTCCTCCCAAAAAGTAGGGTCCTTGGGGTTGTAAATCTTGCATGGCTTGAAGATAAATACTGGCTATATCCTCAATGCGAGTGATTTCTCCAAACTGTTGATAGAGATCATTTTCAAAACTGTAGAAAGGTTGATCTTTTCCTAAACAACGTCCTAAATGGTAAAAATAAAATGGTCGTCCCCCGGCGCCTGGAACACAGAAGAAAGGAGGCTTTGAACCCTGGGGTTGAATGGGAACCAAACAAGACTGGTTAGAGGAATCTGCATCGGTTTGGATAATGGTCGCTAACTGTTCAATAGTTGGGTTTTGAAATATTGTAGTTACGGCAATTTCCTTGCCTAACTGTTCTTTAATTTGGGTGATTAAATAAGGAGCTAAAAGGGAATGACCACCGAGGTCAAAAAAGTTATCATGCACGCTAATTTTGTCAATCTTTAGCACTTTTGACCAGATTTGCACGAGGTTTAATTCTAACTGATTACGCGCTTCAATAAATCTGTCTGAATCACTGGTATTACTAGGAGCTTTTAACGCACGACGATCAATTTTTCCGTTAGCTGTTAAAGGGAAAAACTCCAGCATCACAAAAGCACCAGGAACCATATAACCGGGCAATTTATGGCTAAGAAATTGACGCAAATCGCCACTTGTTAGCTTTACTCCTAGCTTAGGTACAATATAGGCAACTAACTGTTTTTCCCCTGGATTGTCTTCACGAACAATCACACAGGAAGACTGTACCGCCTGATTTTGACTAAGTACAGCCTCAATTTCTCCCAATTCAATACGGAAGCCGCGAATTTTTACTTGATTGTCAATCCGTCCTACATATTCAATATTACCATCGGGTAAATAACGGGCCAAGTCTCCCGTTTTATATAATTTTGACGGCTCATTGCCCCCCTTATTAAGGGGGGTTGGGGGGATCACTTCATCCTTCTCAAAAGGATTAGGGATAAATTTTTCTTGGGTTAATTCGGGACGGTTAAGATAACCTTTGGCTAATCCTGCACCAGCAATATGTAATTCTCCTACTACACCAATCGGGACAGGTTGGAGATAGTTATCTAAAATGTAAACCTGTGTGTTGGAGATTGGACAACCAATGGGAATTGACTTTATTGTTGCCTCTAGTTGTTTAGGAATAGGATAGCAACAGGTAAAAGTTGTACTTTCTGTTGGTCCATATCCATTAATAATTTGCGTCAATGGCAAAGTTTCCAGTGCTTTATGAACATGAGCAACTGAAAGTGCTTCTCCACCAATTAGTAGCTGTTTAATTCCTGATAAAGCTTGGGAATTATCGTCAATAATCTTATTGAACAAAGCAGCCGTTAGCCATAAAATAGTAATGCCATGTTTGTCTATTGCATTTCTTAAACTTGTAGCGGTAGGAATATCTTCCGTAAAAATCACACATCTCGCACCATGTAATAAAGCACCCCAAATCTCAAAGGTAGAAGCGTCAAAAGCAATGGGAGCCATTTGTAAAAATCTTTGTGTTGCATCCAGATGTGCGTAATTTACGCCAAACAAAAGACGGTTAACGCTACGATGAATAACCCCAACGCCTTTAGGTTTACCTGTAGAACCAGAAGTATAAATAACGTAGGCTAAATTATCCGCAGAAACTGTGCTGTTAAGATTATCCTGACTTGCTTGATTAATTTGTTGCCAATCTTTATCTAAACAGATAACAATAGCCTGATGATTTGGCAGGGAATTATGTAAATATTCGCAGGTTAATATTATTTTAACCTGGGTATCTTGGAGCATGAAGCTAATGCGTTCTTGGGGATAATCTGGGTCAATAGGAACATAAGCTCCACCGACTTTAAGAATAGCCAATAATCCCACAATCATGTCTAAAGAACGTTCTAGACAAATCCCCACTAATTCCTCTGGTTTTACTCCTAATTTCCGCAAATAATGGGCTAATTGATTAGCACGACAATTTAATTCATTGTAGGTTAATTGTTGCTCTGAACATACCACTGCTACCGCATCGGGTGTGCGTTTTACCTGTTCTTCAAATAATTGATGAATACATTGATCAGAGGGATAATCTGTGTGAGTTTCGTTCCACAATGATAACAATTGATAACGTTCTTCATCACTTAACATCGATAACTCAAAAATTCCCATATTGGGATTAGCTGCAATCGCAGTTAAGAGATTCTGAAAATGTTGCCCCATTTGGTTAATAGTGGGGGCAGCAAACAAATCCGTACTATAACACCAAACCGCTTCTAAACGATCAGAAACTTCCCAAAAATTTACCTCTAAATCAAATCGCGCTTTAATCTCAACAGATAAAGGCAAACTCTCCATCTTTAAGCCAGATAAACTGGCCTCAGATTGGGGAGTATTTTGCAGTGAGAACATCACCTGTATCAAAGGATTGTGACTTAAATCTCGGTTTAATTGTAATTTTTCTACTAACATTTCAAAAGGCAAATCTTGATGGGCATAAGCTGATAAAGTTGTTTGCTTTACTCGTTCTAATAACTCCAGAAAACTCGGATTTCCCGACATATCACCCCTTAAAGCCAAAGTATTGGCAAAAAAGCCCATTAATTTCTCAATTGCCGAACTATTACGATTAGCTATCGGAGAACCCACCAACACATCTAATTGACCACTATAACGAGAAATTAGGACAAAAAAAGCCGCCAGTAAAGTCATAAATAGCGTTGCTCCTGACTCCTGACTTAACCTTTTGAGGCGTTGCGTTAAGTCTTGATTCAGTCGAAAAACCTGCCCATCACCCCGGAAACTAGGAATTGGAGGACGGGGATAATCCGTTGGCAATTCTAAAATAGTAGGTGCATCTTGTAACTGTTTTTGCCAGTAATTAAGTTGACGCTCCAAAACTTCACCAGTGAGCCATTGACGTTGCCATACAGCAAAATCGGCGTATTGAATCGATAATTTAGCGAGAGGGGAAGGCAAACCCTGGACAAAGGCCGCATAAAGTTGAGATAATTCATCAAAGAAGATGCTCAAAGACCAACCATCGTAAATAATATGGTGCATCTTCAACAGCAATACATACTCTTGAGAACCCAGTTTAAGTAACTTAAATTGGACTAATGATTCCTTGGCTAGATTAAAGGGTTTTAAGGAGAGAGCAATCGCTATTTCTTGCAGATGTTCTGTTTGTTCATTCTTTGATAAACCTTGTAAATCTTCCAGGGGTAAACTGACGGGTGAAGGGGGAGCAATGCGCTGAATTGGTTGCCCTTCTACCATGGGAAAAGTAGTTCTTAAAATTTCGTGACGGCGAATCAGTTCGCTGAGACTTTGTTCTAAAGCTAATAGATTGAGGTTTCCTTCTAACCGCAAAGCGTCCAACAGATTATAGGAATGACTATCGGGAGAAAGTTGCTGCAGAAACCAGAGTCGTTGTTGAGCAAAAGAGAGGGGTAAATCCTGATCCCGTGACACGGGAATAATCTCTAAATCAACAGTATTAGTTGGGATTTTGGCCGCTCTTAAAAAGTCCAAAATTTCAGTTTTTTTGGCGGCGATTTCTTCTTTAATTTCTGGGGTCATAACCCCTTTGGGAGCCTGAAAACGAAGTTTTTCGCCTTCCAGCCATAGTTTAATGTCTAAACCCTTCAAATACGCTAAAAAATCTCCTACTTTCACTTACCAATTGCCTCCAAAGTTGTTGTTAAATTAGCTCTAAATCACGAAGTTTGCCCTGAGGATGTAAAAGTCCATCAGATTGCCATTGACTAGGATCAATATTTGTCCTTTGCCGTTTTAACTGTCTTGCTAAACTATTGATATCAGCTAAAACTTTAACTGTTTTTATAATTCACCATCCTCATAATCTTCCAAGCTTTCAGTCATAGCTGTTTCTCCCGGTGCAACGGTAAGAACTTCAATGATTTGGGCTAAATTAGCGATAGTTGGGTATTCCAGCAGATTTTGTAAAGACAATTCCACCGAGAAAAGATCGCGGGAACGGGAAATAACCTGAGTCGCTAACAAAGAATGTCCTCCCAATTCAAAGAAATTATCCTTAATCCCAATACGTTCGACTCCCAAAACTTCACTCCAAATTTGAGACATTTGAGTTTCAATCGGGGTACGAGGTGCGAGAAATCCCGTAGCTAAATTGCGTGTAGCTGTATCGGGTGTAGGCAAAGCCAGCCGATCTACTTTACCATTAGGAGTCAAAGGTAGGGTATTAAGCAAAACAAAAGCCTGGGGAACCATATAACTAGGTAGCTTTTGTTGGACAAATTCCCGCACCTGTGGTATCAGCTTCTGGACTAATTTACCATATAGAGGATTATTCGTATAATCAGTCCAGGATTTGGGAATAATCCTCTCATCATCCCAAAAATTGGGGTATGGTTGTTCATCAACTTTACTTATTATCGGTTCTAAGATGGCATTCTGGCGACAGAAAACCACATCGAAAGAACCATCTTGACTACCTTCCCACCAACTGAGATGAACAGTGTAACCTAACTGTTCTCCCAGTTGCCACATTTGCTCAGGATTAATCCCTATCCCGGTATTTTTTGCTAACAATTGCCGCAATTCTCCCACCGTTTTTACCCCAGGAGGATTTTCTAGACAGTCTAAAATTTGTAGTGCCTTTTGTAATCGTTGATTGGGTACATCTCTGATACCTAAATATTCTGGTTGTTCCAGTTTTAGTTTATCTTGCAGTTGCCCTAAAGAAAACCGATCCCGCTGCCAATTTAGCCAAGGAATTGTCGTTTTTTGCCCATCAGTATCCAGATGTAAAGTAACATCATAGCGGAATTGAGTTAACTCATTGTCAGCCTGACCCCGTTTCGGTGCAATCTCTACCCAAGAAATTCGCGGAAAGCGTTGTTTAAGCGCGATAAAGAACTGAGGTGCAATTAACAATTCTTCTTCGGTAGCTACACTTTGATTCACCTGTTTTTGCCATTGTTCAAGGGTTTTATTAGCTTCAGCACGAGCTAACTGTACCGCCGCATGGTAAGGCTCTAGTAAGGACAAACTACGGATATCACCTAGGAAAATCTTACCCCGATCTGCAATCGCCTTCACTGCTCCTGCGATAACTTGTAATAGATAATCCACACTAGGGAAATACTGAACAACAGAGTTAATCACTACTCGATCGAAAGTAGCTTGGGGAATGCCGGTAAAATCATCGGCTGTTCGGTGTAATAATTTTACTTTGCCCTCTAAACCCTCAATTGTGCCACATAAATGTTCGAGGTTATTAATAGTAGCAGCGGAATAATCGGCTCCCCAATATTCCTGACAATGTTTCGCCACACGGAATAGCAATAAGCCACTTCCGCAACCAATTTCTAACACTCGTTGCGGTGGTTGATCTGCCAAAATTCGGCTCACTGTCTGATCAACCCATTCCTGCATTTCTGCTGCGGGAATAGCTTGTCCCGTATAACTACTATTCCAACCACTAATATTAAAAGTGGGGTCCTCGGTTTGAGGTTGGGGTTTACTGTAGGATTCTTCGTAAATCTTTTGCCAATCACTAACATATTCACTCTGCCATTGAGCAAGCTGTTCAGGCAATACTTGACCCTTGAGAGCCGGAACTAAGTAGGCTACCAAATTAGTATTAAGCTGGTCTTGATCATGATCACTTGCCTGATCAGCGCGAGCCATCACAACCGCTTCTTGTACTAGGGGATGTTGGCTCAAAACTGCTTCAATTTCCCCTAATTCAAGGCGGAAACCCCTTACTTTAACCTGATTGTCAATTCGTCCCAGATATTCAATTTTTCCATCAGGTAAATAACGAGCTAAATCTCCTGTTTTATACAAACGTTTGCCTTTTAACTGTTCCTTATTTTCTAAATAGATAAATTTCTCTGCTGTCAATTCTAGGCGATTCAAATAACCTCTGGCTACCCCTGCTCCTCCGATATGTAATTCCCCGGGTACACCGATAGGAACCGGTTGTAAATGCGAGTCTAAAATATAAACCTGCACATGAGGAATTGGCCGACCAATAGTTATTTTTGTGTCAAAAGGCGTACATTTAGCTACCGTTGCACAAACACTTCCTTCGGTGGGTCCATAACCATTAAAGAAATTTCGTCCCTGGGACCATTTTTTCACCAATTCAGGAGAACAAGCTTCCCCGGCGACAATAATAGTTTGCAGAGAGGAAAGATTTTCCCAAGGTAGTACCGCTAAAGCTGATGGCGGTAGAGTAATATGAGTAATCTTATTCTCCCGTAATTGCTTGATTAAGGGTAAACCGGGCATTAAATTTTCTTTACTTGCCAAATAAAGTCTCGCTCCCGCTCCCAAAGCCATTAAAACTTCTGAAATACAGGCATCAAAACTAAAAGAAGCAAATTGAAGCACTCGACTCTGAGAAGACACAGCAAAAGTCTGAATTTGAGCCAGAGCAAGGTTAGACAACCCTTGATGTTCAACCATCACCCCTTTAGGTTTACCCGTAGAACCAGAAGTATAAATCACATTAGCCAAATTAGAAGCTGTTACCTTCCCCGTCAAATTATCCCAGTTCATTGGTTTAATTTCTGTCCAAATTTCAGCTAAAAATACAGTTTTAGCTTGATGATTTGGGAGTTTATCAATCAGTGAACTTTGGGTTAGTAATAAGGGTACTTGACTATCCTCTAACATAAATTGTAAGCGTTCTTGAGGATATTCTGGGTCAAGGGGTAGATAGGCAGCACCGGCTTTAAGGATGCCTATTAATGCCACAATCATGTCTAAAGAGCGCTCTACACATAAACCGACTATTACCTCGGTTTCTAAGCCTAAAGAGCGTAAATAGTGAGCTAGTTGATTGGCCCGACTATTTAATTCTGCATAGGTCAACTGTTGATTTTCAAAGACTACTGCTACTGCATCAGGGGTACGCGCTGCTTGTTCCTCGATTAATTGATGAATACACTTGTTATAGGAGTAATCAGCTTTTGTCTCATTCCAACCCTCTAATAGTTGATACTCTTCCTCTGGGTTTAATAAGGGTAGTGAAGCTAATGATTGACGGGGATTTTCTACAATTGCCGCCAACAAAGTCTTAAAATGAGTCATCATACGGACAATAGTTTCAGCATCAAATAAATCCCTGTTATAAGAGCAAAAACCGCCCAATCCTTCGGCTGCATCCCAGAGGTAAAGTTCTAGGTCAACCCTAACTGAATCAAGTCCTGATGGTATCTCCTCAATGTTTACTCCGGGTAAATCCCAGGGAGAACTAGGAGCATTCTGAAGGGCAAAAACTATCTGTGTTAAAGGATTACGATCTAAATGACGCTCAATTTGTAATTTTTCGACTAACATCTCGAAGGGTAAATCTTGATGGTCGTAAGCGTCTTGAGTAGTTTGTCTGACCTGCGCGAGAAAATCCTCAAAGGTCGGGTCTTGAGATAAATCAAATCTTAACACTAAAGTATTGACAAAAAAGCCGATTAACCCTTCAATTTCGGTGCGGTTACGGTTAGCAATTGGTGAACCAATTACCACATCTGTTTGTTGACTATAACGAGATAGTAACACAGCAAAACCCGCTAGTAATGTCATAAAGAGAGTGCTACCGGACTCTTGACTGAGTTTTTTCAGTTGTTGCGTTAGTTGACTATCTAGTTGCAGTCGCTCCGTCCCTCCGCGAAAACTTTGGATTGCTGGCCGGGGACGGTCTGTGGGAAGTTGGTGTAGTAGGGGAACCCCGGTTAATTGTTGCTTCCAGTAGCTTAATTGACGGTCTAATACTTCATTAGTTAACCATTGACGCTGCCACAGGGCAAAGTCAGCATACTGTATTGATAAATCAGGTAAATCTGCTTTTGTCCCGGTGCAGAAACTTCGATAATAGACTGATAATTCGTCGATTAAAACACCTATTGACCAACCATCCACTGCAATATGATGAATAGCTAATAATAGTACATATTCCTCTGTCTTGACTTGCCATAATTTGACTCGTAATACTGACCCTGATTCGAGATCAAAGGGTTCGGAGGCTGCTGCTAATAACAGGTTTTTTACCTGTTGCTCAGAATGACTGAGGTTTTGCAGATTGACAACTGGTAAGGTGAAGGTTACATTGGGAGCGATCGCTTGTATTGGTTTGTTATCTTTGAGCTTAAACTGAGTCCGTAGGGGTTCATGGCGTTGAATAATTGCCTGGAAAGCTTTTTCTAAGGCTTTAATATTGATATTTCCCCGCAAACGCATCGTTAAATCAATAGTATAAGCCCCACTTTCCCCTTCTAATTGATTCACAAACCAGAGACGTTCCTGGGACCAGGATAGGGGAATATCATCCTCTCGATTAACGGGTACAATTGATGGTAGCTTTAACCCTAAACCTGTTTGCAGTTCTTTTAAAATTACCGCACTTAACTGAGCAATGGTTGGAGATTCAAACAGATAACGCAAGGGTAAAACAATCTCAAAGGTTTCCTGTAATCGAGAAATAACTTGAGTTGCCAACAGAGAATGTCCACCTAATTCAAAGAAATTATCCTCAATACTGACTCGTTTTAATTTCAGTACCTCACCCCAAATCTGCGCCATTTTTTCTTCAATGGGATTACGGGGAGCGATATATTCACCTTGGCGCTGTAAATCGGGAACAGGTAAAGCACGGCGGTCGATTTTGCCATTGGGAGTTAAGGGGAAAGTATCAAGAAGGACAAACGCAGTTGGGACCATATAGTCGGGTAATTTTGCTCGCAAAAATTGCCGTATTTCGTTAATTGTCAGGTTGATTTCGGGTTGCGGTACAACGTAAGCAACTAAGCGTTTATCCCCTAGATTATCTTCACGAACAATCACACAAGAAGACTGTACCGCCTCATTTTGGTTGAGTAAGGCCTCAATTTCTCCTAATTCAATACGGAAGCCGCGAAGTTTTACTTGATTGTCAATGCGTCCTAAATATTCGATTTTACCATCGGGTAAATAACGCCCTAAGTCTCCCGTTTTATATAATTTTGACGGCTCATTGCCCCCCTTATTAAGGGGGGTTGGGGGGATCACTTCATCCTTCTCAAAAGGATTAGGAATAAATTTTTCTTGGGTTAATTCGGGACGATTGAGATAACCTTTGGCTAATCCCATACCACCAATATGTAATTCTCCCGGAACACCAATCGGGACAGGTTGTAAATGGGAGTCTAAGATATAAACTTGGGTGTTAGCAATGGGACGACCAATAGTTACTTTCAGGGTTTCATCTGTCCATTTTTCTACCGTGGCACAAACGCTGGTTTCTGTCGGTCCATAAGCATTAAAGAAATTTCTCCCTCTAGCCCATTGTTTGATCAATTCTTCTGAACAAGCTTCTCCCCCTACAATAATAGTTTGTAACTCTGGTATTTCTTCTAGGGGCAAAGCCGCTAAGGCTGAGGGGGGTAAAATAATATGAGTAATACCATAATCTTTTAATCGCCCCATTAATGGCAACCCAGGCATTAAAGCGTCTTTTGTGTCTAAATAAAGGGTTGCACCCGATCCTATGGCCATGATAATTTCCCAGATAGAAGCATCAAAATTGAGGGAAGCAAACTGGAGAAGGCGAGAGTTTGACTGTAAGTTAAACGTTTTAATTTGCGCTGTAGCTAGGTTAAATAGTCCCCGATGTTCCACCATTACCCCTTTAGGTTTTCCGGTAGAACCAGAGGTATAAATGAGATTAGCTAAATTATTGGCTGTTACTACTCCTGTTAGGTTATCTTGGCTGTTTTGGTTAATTTCTTCTGTGAATCTGTCTAACAAGATTAGCGGCGCTTGATGTTCAGGTAATTTATCGATTAATCCCTCTTGAGTTAGCAATAATGACAGTTGAGCATCAGCGATGGCAAATTGTAGCCGTTCACTGGGATAATCTGGGTCGAGAGGTAGATATGCACCACCCGCTTTTAATATCCCCAATAATCCCACAATCATGTCTAAGGAACGTTCTAGACAAATCCCCACTAATTCATCTGGTTTTACTCCTAATTTCCGCAGATAATGAGCTAATTGATTAGCACGACAATTTAACTCATTGTAGGTTAATTGTTGCTGGGAACAGACCACCGCTACCGCGTCGGGTGTGCGTTTTACCTGTTCCTCAAATAACTGATGAATACACTTATACTCAGGATAGTCAACTTGAGTATTGTTCCACTCAATTAATAACTGATTAGTCTCACTTTCTGTCAGTAAGGGTAATTGGGAAATCCGCGCTTGAGGATTGGCCGCAATTCCCCCTAATAAGTTGAGAAAATGCCCTGATAATCGCTCAATAGTGCTACTTTCAAACAAATCAGTATTATATTCCCAGACACCTTTTAAGCCATCATCGGTGTTAACCATAGCTAAGGTTAAATCAAACTTAGCTGTGGTATTTTCTGGAGGCAAATCTGTCACCGTTAATCCCGTCATTGCAATCTCAGACTTGGGTGTGTTTTGCAGGACAAAAGCGACTTGAAATAGGGGAGTATGGCTCAAATCCCGTTCCGGTTGCAACGCTTCGACTAACATTTCAAAGGGTAAGTCTTGATGCGCGTAAGCATCCATTGTCACTTCCCGAACACGGGTTAATAACTGACTAAAACTCGGATTATCTGATAAATCCGTCCGCATCACTAAAGTATTAACAAAGAAGCCGATTAAACCCTCAATTTCGCCGCGATTCCGGTTAGCGATAGGAGTTCCTACCAAAATATCACTTGACCCTGTATAACGATACAGTAAAGCATCAAAAGCAGCCAACAGCGTCATAAATAATGTCACCCCTTGTTGGCGACTCAATTCAGTCAAAGCTTGGCTAAGTTTGGGGGAAAGGGAAAATTCTTGCTGAGTACCGACAAAGCTTTGCACCGCAGGTCGAGGGTGGTCTGTGGGAAGAGATAATAAAGAAGGTGCATTTGCTAGTTGATTTTGCCAGTAATTTAATTGAGTTTGCAGGACATCCCCTTGTAACCATTGTTTTTGCCAGAGTGCAAAATCTGCATACTGAATCGGTAAAGGAGCTAAATTTGCGGGATGATTTTGAGTGTAAGCATTATATAAGCTGGTCAGTTCGTGAATAAATACTTCGATTGACCAACCATCACTAATAATGTGGTGCATACACACTAATAAGAGATGTTCCGTCTCGGATAGCACCACTAAAGTGATTCTGATTAAGGATTCTTTGGCTAAATCAAAGGGTTGAGTGGCTTGTTTTTGCTTTAATTGCTGTGTTTTTTCTGCTTGCTCCTGGATGGGTAAATCTTGTAAATCAACGACCGATATTGTCTCCCTTGTTGTTTGAATAATCTGAGTCGGTTGTCCATCAATCGTGACAAAATTAGTCCGTAATACTTCATGGCGATCACAGATTTCTCGTAAACTTTGTTCTAAGGCTTTTTGATTGAGGTTGCCTCGGAAATGCAACACCATCGGTATATTATATAAAGCGCTATTTGGTTGCAATTGATCTAAAAACCATAAACGCTGTTGAGCAAAAGATAGAGGTAGTTCTGTATCCTTAGTTCTCGGTAAAATCGGGGGTACTGTTAGCGTGAGATTTTGCTGCTGTAATTGTCCAATAAGATGCGCTAATTCGGCTACCGTAGCTGCACCAAATAAACTCCGCAAAGGTAGTTCTATTTTAAATAAACTCCGAATCCGAGAAACTAATTGAGTTGCGAGGAGAGAATGGCCGCCAATTTCAAAGAAATTATCATAAATTCCCACTTGATCTATTTTGAGTATTTCTGTCCAAATTTGCACCAACATCTCTTCAATTCCATTGCGTGGTGCTACATATTGATCCCTGCGATTTCCTATTTTATCTGGTGCGGGCAAAGCGCGACGATCTACTTTACGATTAGTAGTAAGGGGTAAAGATTCCAGAAAAACAAAAGCTTGAGGAACCATATACAAAGGCAATTTACTGGACAGAAACTGACGCAGTTCACTAATCATCGGTATCCGTTCGTAATGAGCTACTATGTAGGCGACTAAATATTTATCCCCCGGAGTATCTTCCCGAATAATCACACAAGATGTTTGTACATCAATATTTTGGTTAAGTACCGCTTCAATTTCTCCTAACTCAATACGGAATCCGCGAATTTTAACCTGATTGTCAATCCGGCCAAAACATTCAATATTACCATCAGGTAAATAACGCGCTAAATCTCCCGTTTTATACAAACGATTGAACGGTGAATGAGCAAAGGGATTGTCAATAAATTTTTCAGCAGTTAATTCGGGACGATTCAGATAACCCCGCGCTAAACGAACACCGCATAAATGCAATTCTCCCTTAACTCCAATGGGTACAGGTTGCAGATTTTGATCCAA
Organism: Microcystis sp. LE18-22.4A; assembly: GCF_027531105.1. NCBI lineage: Bacteria > Bacillati > Cyanobacteriota > Cyanophyceae > Chroococcales > Microcystaceae > Microcystis > Microcystis sp. LE18-22.4A. Next base: position 22,911 of record NZ_JAPZRB010000222.1, on the reverse strand, counting down.
GATATATGCTTTTGTGTTAGCAATGGGACGACCAATCAGCACTGAATTGATTTTTTCTGACTGATAATCTAGCAAGTCATGAACTATGGCGGTTACAGACGCTTCTGTGGGGCCATATACATTAATACATTGAACCCGTTTTCCGACCATTTGTCGCCAAATATTGACGGTTTCTGGTAACACTGCATCCCCTCCCACGGCGACGACCCGCAGACTGGATGGTACAGTAGCTAATGATTGGGAAACGGCGAGCGCCCATTCATGCCAATAGGCAGGGGTAATATTTAAAACGGTGAGGCTTTCTTGTTCGATAAAATCGGCAAAATCAGTCAAAGTTGGGAACATTTGCCCTGGTCTTAAGACCACTGTGCCACCTTTTAACCAGGTGGGGAAAATTTCTTCCGCAGCGACATCAAAACCAAAGGAAGCAAACTGTAAAACGCGATCAGATTCTGTTAAGCCGAATACTTCACTAATGCCCCAACTATGATTAACTAAGGCCGCGTGAGTTAACATCACTCCTTTAGGTTTACCGGTTGAACCAGATGTATATAATAGGCATAGTAGATTTTCTGGAACCACTTCACTGAAGGGATTTTCTGGATTTTGAACTGTCAAAATCTCGGCTAATTTATCTAAGACAATTACCCCCACATCTTCTGCTGGTAAAGAATCGAGTAAACTTTCTTGAGTTAGCAGTAGAGAAATTTGGGCATCTTCTGCCATATAAGTCAACCGTTGCTGGGGATAATCTGGATCTAAAGGTATATAGGCTCCTCCAGCTTTGAGAACTGCTAATAATCCGACAATAACTAACAGCGACCGCTCTAGATAAATACCAACTAAAACTTCTGAATTTACCCCCAAAGATTGTAAATAATGGGCTAATTGATTCGCCTGGATATTTAATTCTTGATAGGTTAATTCTTGACCTTCAAAGACCACTGCTACTGCAGCCGGTGTTCGTGCTGCTTGTTCTTCAAATAAATTATGAATACAATGATGGAAAGGATAGTCTTTTTCGGTGGCATTCCAGTCTTTTAATAATTCTTTTGCCTCTACTTCGGTTAATAATGGTAGTTGGAAAATTGGCTGCTGCGGGTTAACAACCAATGCTTCTAGCAAGGTGATAAAATTCCCTGTTAATCGCTCAATGGTACTGCGATCAAATAAATCGGTATTATATTCCCATACCCCTTTTAATTCTGCACCGGTATTCTCCATCGCCAGGGTTAGATCAAATTTGGCGGTGTCATTTTCTGTGGTGAGGGGAGTGGCAGTTAATCCTGTTAGTTCTAAGGGAGATGGGGGACTATTTTGCAGCAGAAAATCCACTTGAAATAAAGGCGCGTGACTTAAATCTCGTTCAGGTTGTAGGACTTCTACTAACATTTCAAAGGGCAAATCCTGATGAGCATAGGCATCCATTGCCATTTCCCGTACTCGACCCAATAACTGATTAAAATTGGGCTTACCTGACAAGTCAATTCGCAGAACCAAAGTATTGACAAAAAAGCCGATTAAACCTTCAATTTCACTGCGATTACGGTTAGCAATGGGAGTACCAATTAAGATGTCTTCCTGTTCTGTATAACGGTAAAGTAAGACAGCATAAGCGGTTAACAGGGTCATAAATAAGGTGACACCCTGTTCCTGGGTTAATTGGGTCAGTTTTTCGGTTAATTCCCAAGAAAGGCTAAAGGGTAAATGTCCCCCAGCAAAACTTTGTTGATTGGGTCGAGGTCTATCTGTTGGTAAAGATAGGAGGGCCGGTGCGCCGGCTAACTGTTTTTGCCAGTAATCTAGTTGCTGTTGCAATACCTCTCCCTGCAGCCATTGTCTTTGCCAAAGGGTAAAATCTCCATACTGGATAGATAGGGGATTTAGGGGCGAAGATAAACCCTGAATATAGGCATTATAGAGGGCGGTTAGTTCCTGAAGAAATACCCCCATTGACCAGCCATCACTGACAATGTGGTGCATACAGACTAATAAGAGATGTTCCGTTTCAGATAACACCACTAAAGTGATTCTGATTAAGGGTTCACCAGCTAAATCAAAGGGTTGAACCGCTTGATTTTGTGCTAACTCTTGAGACGCAATTGCTTGTTCACTACCAGATAAATGCTGTAAATCAACAACCGTAACTGTCCAGGTTCGTGCTTGTACAACCTGAGTAGGGATACCATCAACGGTAATGAAGTTGGTGCGTAAAGCCTCATGGCGATCGCAAATTTCTTCTAAACTCTGGATTAAGATTTCTGAGTTCAGGTTTCCCTCTAAACGCAAGGCTAGGGGTATATTATAAAAAGAACTATTCGACTCAAATTCAGCCAAAAACCAGAGACGAGTCTGAGCAAAAGATAGGGGTAATTCTGCTGCTTTGTCCCTGGGTAAAATCGGCAGTTCAGTTAGTTGTTCTCCTTCGGAAAGCCGTTTTATTCCCTGTGCTAATTCGGCGATTGTCGGTGCAACAAATAACTCGCGTAAGGGCATTTCTACCTGAAAAGCCTCACGGATGTGCGAAATTAGTTGCGTTGCTAATAATGAATGTCCGCCTAACTCAAAGAAGTTGTCGTGAATCCCCACCTGTGCAACTTTTAATACTTTTGCCCAAATCGAGGATAATATCTCCTCAATGGGGTTACGCGGCGCAATGTATTGCGCTTGGCTTTGGAATTCGGGGGACGGTAAAGCACGGTAATCAGTCTTACCATTGGGCGTTAAGGGTAGGGATTCCAAAATGACAAAGGCACTAGGAATCATATACTCTGGTAACTTAGCTTTCAGGAATTGCCGCAGTTCAGTAACATTAAGCGAATTTTTCTCCTTTTGGGTGGAAACAATCTCTACTTTGGGAATAATATAGGCGACTAAACGTTTCTGATTTGTCTCATCTTCTTGGGCAATTACAACAGCCGTTTTTACTGCATTGTGCTGACTAAGAACGGTTTCAATTTCTCCCAATTCAATGCGAAAACCCCGAATTTTTACTTGATTGTCAATCCGTCCTAAATATTCGATTTTACCATCGGGTAAATACCGACATAAATCTCCCGTTTTATATAATTTTGACGGCTCATTGCCCCCCTTATTAAGGGGCGTTGGGGGGATCACTTCATCCTTCTCAAAAGAATTAGGGATAAATTTCTCTTGAGTTAATTCTGGACGATTGAGATAACCCCTGGCTAACCCGACACCGCCAATATGTAATTCTCCAGCTACCCCCACAGGAACAGGTTGTAAGAAAGCATCAAGAATATAAACCTGAGTATTACTGATGGGTCGCCCAATGGGAACATTGGTTATAGTTGGTGAAGTAAATTCGGAGAAAGTCGCCGCAATGGTTGCTTCCGTTGGTCCGTAACCATTTAATAGTCGAGGAAGAGGGGAATATTGGCCTGTAACTGTTTGCCATTGCTGTACTTTTGCCGGTTGAATAGCTTCCCCACCAATGACAATTAGTTTAATCTTTGAGAGAATTGGCAGGGTATCAGGGGTTAATTCAGAGGCTAATTGATGCCAATAAGCAGTAGGAATACCCAAAACTGTTAATTGCCATTTTTGACAACATTGCCAAAAATCCTCACTAGAGCGCAACATTTCTTCTGTTCGTAATACCAAGGTCGCACCCGATAACAAACTAACAAAAATTTCTTCAACGGAAGCATCAAAGCAGATAGAGGAAAATTGCAGAATTTGATCCTCTGAGGTAATACCATACTCTCGAATAGTAGTCAGGATATAGTTGACTACTGAGCGATGTCCAATCATTACCCCTTTGGGTTGACCTGTGGAGCCGGAGGTGTAGATAATATAGGCTAAATTGTGCTGCTCAACTTCTACCAGAGGGCTAACTGTACTCTGTTTGGCAATTGTTGACCAGTCTTGGTCTAAACAGATAGTTGTTCCTTGAAATGCTGGTAATTGTTCCAGAAGTTGTGATTGAGTCAGGAGAATACTAAGTTGAGTATCTTCAAGAATATAGGTAATTCGCTCTTTTGGATAATTAATATCTAAAGGAACGTAAGCTCCCCCTGCTTTAAGTATTCCCAGGATTCCGATAATCATGTCTAGGGAACGTTCAACAAAAATCCCGACTAAACTATCGGCTTTTACCCCTAAAGATTGTAGGTAATGGGCTAATTGATTAGCACGATTATTTAATTCTTGATAGGTGAAAAATTCATTTTCTAATTTAACTGCGATCGCCTGTGGATTCTGTTTTACTTGTTGTTCAAACAACTGATGCAGACACAAATCATTTTTGTAGTCAATTTTAGTCTGATTCCAATCAAATAATAACTGATTAGTCTCGCTTTTTGTTAGTAAAGGTAATTGACCAATTACTTGTTCTGGATTAGCAATAATCCCAGTTAATAGGTTAACAAAATGCCCTGATAATCGCTCAATTGTACTTTTGTCAAACAGATCTGTATTATATTCCCAAATCGCAGTTAATCTGGCTTCTTTTACCTGTATGGATAAACTTAAGTCAAACTTAGCTGTCTTAAATTCTAAAGGCTGACGAGTGGCTTTTATTCCTTCTAAATCTATGCTATCTACAATTTCATTATCTAAACCAAACATCACCTGAAATAAAGGAGTATAACTCATATTTCTTTCAGGTTGTAGGGCCTCTACTAACATCTCAAAAGGTAAATCTTGATGGTCGTAAGCATCCGTTGCTGTTTCTCGTACCTGTTTTAATAACTCGCTAAAACTGGGATTTCTGGCTAAATCTGTTCTTAAGACTAAGGTATTGACAAAAAAGCCGATTAACCCAGCTAATTCACTACGAGTACGGTTAGCGATGGGAGTACCGACTAAAATATCTGTTTGTCCTGTGTAACGATAGAGTAAGGTCTGAAATGCGGTTAACAGGGTCATAAATAAGGTGACACCTTTTTCCCGACTCAGCTTATTTAACCCTTGACTAAGTTCTGGAGAAAGGATACATTTTATGCGATCTCCCTGAAAACTTTGTTGTAGAGGACGGGGATAATCCGTAGGTAGATGTAATAAAGCGGGTGCTGCTGCTAACTGTTTTTGCCAGTAATTTAACTGATTTTGTCGGATTTCTCCCTGCAAATATTCCCTTTGCCAAATTGCAAAATCTGCGTACTGGATTGGTAACTCTTGTAAAAGAGGTTCTAAACCTTTAGTATAGGCATTATAAAGAGTTGTCAATTCCTCAATAAATACCCCCATTGACCAACCATCAGAGACAATATGGTGCAGACAAATTAGCAAGAAATGTTCTGTGTCTGATAATTGCAGTAGGGTGGCTCTAATTAGGGAGTCATTGGCTAAATCAAAAGGTTGATGGCTGTGAATTTCTAGCCATTTTTTTATTTCCTGCTCTTCTCGATATTTTGGGCTGTCTTTCCCATTGACAAGTGTTAATTGCCAATTACTTTCTGGTTTAATTACTTGTACAGGATTTCCCTCAATAGTGGCGAAATTTGTGCGGAGGGACTCATGGCGCTGAATAATTTCTTGTAGGCTTTTTTCGAGGACATCTACCTGGAGATTTCCTGCTAAATGCAAGGCCAGGGAAATATTATAAAAGGGACTGTTTGGTTCTAATTGATCTAAGAACCATAAACGCTGTTGGGCATAAGATAGGGGTAATTCTTCAAAATTCATTTTCTTTTTCTTGGTAAAATTGCTGGAACGATGGGAGCGGATTTTTCCTGTTTTAACTGTTCAATCCCTTGGGCTAATTCTGCTAGTGTGGCCGAGTTGAATAACTGACGTAGGGGAAGTTCAACTTTCAAGCGATCGCGTATCTGTGCTACTAATTTAGTGGCTAGTAGGGAATGGCCTCCCAGTTCAAAGAAGTTATCATTTATACCCACTTTCTCAACTTTTAGCACTTCTGACCAAACAGTTACTAATATATCCTCGATCGGGTTACGCGGAGCAACATATTTTTCTGATGGTTCACTACTAGATTCTGGTGGGGGTAAAGCTCGACGATCTATTTTTCCATTAGCAGTAAGGGGTAAGGCATCTAAGATAACGAAAGCATTAGGTATCATGTAATCGGGTAATTTAGCTTTCAGAAATTGCCGTATTTCGTTAATGGTAATTATTTTTTCCGATTGTGGCACAATGTAGGCCACAAGACGCTTATCTCCTGTGGTATCATCCCTCACTATTACTACTGTTTCCCAAATCTGGGGATGAGATGCTAATAATGCTTCTATTTCCCCCAACTCAATCCGAAAACCCCGAATCTTAACTTGATTGTCAATGCGTCCTAAATATTCTAATTCTCCCTTGGGTAAATAACGGGCTAAATCTCCCGTTTTATATAATTTTGACGGCTCATTGCCCCCCTTATTAAGGGGGTTTGGGGGGATCACTTCATCCTTCTCAAAAGGACTAGAAATAAACCTTTCTGTTGTTAATTCAGGACGATTGAGATAACCTTTTGTTACTCCGGCACCCCCCACATACATCTCACCGGGTACACCAACCGGTACAAGTTGTAAATATTGGTCTAGTAAATATACTTGTAAGTCGGGAATGGGACGACCAATCACACTAGCTGTACTATCCAAGTCGGTCATACTTAATGGTCGATAGGTGACATGAACGGTAGTTTCTGTAATTCCGTACATATTAACTAATTGGGGGCATTGGTCGCCATGACGCTGAAACCAAGGTTGTAAACTGTTAATTTCTAAAGCTTCTCCTCCAAAAATCACCAAACGTAAGCTTAAATCGTTATCTGTTGTCGATAAACGATCCCCCCTAACCCCCCTTGATAAGGGGGGAAAACTTCCTTTTAAGGATTCTTCAGCTTGAATTAACTGACGGAAAGCGGTAGGAGTTTGATTGAGAATTGTGACTTTTTCTTGACACAATAGCTGATAAAATGCTTCGGGAGAACGGGTAACTAAGTAGGGGACAACTACTAAGCGTCCACCATATAACAAAGCTCCCCACATTTCCCACACCGAAAAGTCAAAAGCGTAGGAATGAAATAGACTCCAGACATCTTGACTACTAAAATTATACCAAGCATCTGTAGCGGCAAATAATCGCACGACATTGCAGTGATTGACTAACACCCCTTTCGGTTTACCTGTGGAACCGGAAGTGTAGATAACATAAGCTAAGTTATCTGGGGTGACGGTGTTTTCTGGATTTGAATGGCTGTTTTCGGCAATTTTTTCCCAGTCGGTATCTAAATAAATAATCTGCGCTTGATGTTGAGGGAGAGTTTCTCCTAGCTTTTGTTGCGTTAACAGCACTGATAATTGAGCATCTTCTAACATGAAGCTTAACCGTTCAATCGGATATTCAGGGTCAAGAGGAACATAAGCACCACCCGCTTTTAATATCCCCAATAAACCCACAATCATCTCTAAAGAACGCTCAAGACAAATCCCCACTAATTGATCAGGTTTTACTCCCAAAGACTGTAAATAATGTGCTAACTGATTAGCTCGATTATTTAATTCATTGTAGGTTAATTGTTGACTTTCAAATACCACCGCCACAGCATCAGGAGTCCGTTTTACCTGCTCTTCAAATAACTGGTGAAGACACTTAGTAACTGGGTAATCAACCTGCGGATTATGACCGTCTATTAATAATTGATTTTTCTCAAATTCTGTCAGCAGAGGTAATTGAGAAACTCGCGCCTCTGGATTGGCGACAATTCCCTCCAGTAAGGTTTGAAAATGCCCCAATAGGCGAGTAATTGTCCCATCATCAAATCGGTTAGTATCATAGCTAATTCGCACCTGTAATTGATCCCCAGGGAGCGCAATTAGGGTTAGAGGATAATTAGTTTGTTGAGAGACCTGAATATTTTCCAGATAAAAACCATCATTACCTAATACCGCAGTAGCGTCAACTGGATAATTTTCAAAAACAACTATACTGTCAAATAAAGATGCACTTCTAGGGATTTCACTCCAAGTTTGAATCTCTGCTAATGAACTATATGAGTATTGATTAGACTCAACTAACTGAGCTTGTAAATCTTTCAATAAAGTCAGTGCTGAGGTGTCCGGTTTAACTTGGATTCGCATAGGTAAGGTATTAATAAATAATCCCACCATTGCTTCAATACCGGCAATAGATGTCTCACGGCCAGATACAGTTGCACCAAATACTATATCTGTTTCTTGGCTATAGCGAGATAGCAATAATCCCCAAGTTGCTTGCACTAAATTATTCAGTGTCAAGCGATTTTTCCTAACAAAAGATTGGCAGGTAGCTGTGGTTGAAGCGGGGAACTGAATTTGCTGTTTTTTATAGACGTTGCTATTTTTTGAATTCGCTGATCTTTCTATTACCAAAGGAGTAGGAGCAGTAAAACCTTGCAGTTTTTGTTGCCAAAATTCTTCGGCTGGTTTTTGTTCCTGTTGCTGTAGCCAAGCAATATATTGGCGATAGCTGACAACAGTTTGATCAGTGCTAATCTGATTTTGAGAAATTTCTTGATAAATCTTTAAAAAATCTTTAATCACTAAAGATAAAGACCAACCATCAAGTAATAAATGATGACTACTCCAAACAAATTGATAGGTATTTTTATCCAACTTGATCAGATTTAGGCGCATTAATGGAGCTTCAGACAATTCTAGGGATTTTTGCTGATCACTCTCCAAAAAAACTGCTAATTCCTGTTCTTGCTGTTGTGCGGTTAAATGTTGCCAATCATAAGTAGCGACTCTCACAGTTACTTGTCGATACACTACTTGTACAGGTTGGCTCAATGCTTCCCAAATAAAAGCTGTACGGAAAACGACATACTTTTCTACTAATCTTTGCCAAGCTTGCTCGAATATTGTTGTATCGACATTGCCCTTTAAATTACAACTAAATTGGACGAAATATACATCTGAATCTGGCTCATACAAGCTATGAAACAACATCCCCTGTTGCATCGGCGATAGGGGATAAATATCGGCTACATTTTGTCTATTTGTGTTATTCATCTGGGAGTTCATCGTTACAGTTGAGCTAATATTTGTTCTAGTTCTATTTGGTCGATTTCTAATAAGGGGAAATCTTGGGCGGTGTAATCTCCAGTATCCGCTTCAGGCGGCGGAGGATTCACTATTTCTGGTTCTGTTTGTGACTCGGTGACTCTTGTTGCTACTGTGGCTAATTCGGCGATACTTTGATGGGTAAATAATTGTTTGGGGGTTAACTCTAATCCTGCTTTTCTCGCTCTAGTAATGATTTGAATAGTCAGGATGGAATCGCCCCCCAGTTCAAAGAAGTTATCATAGATACCTACTGGCTCTACTCGCAAAACTTGTGACCAGATTTTAGCTAATATTTCTTCTTCTAGGCTACGAGGAGCAACAAAATTCAATTCTATCTCCCCACGCAAGTTGGGTTCAGGTAAAGCACGATGGTCTAATTTGCCATTGGGGGTTAAAGGTAAGGTTTCTAAGGTAACAAAAGCACTAGGAATCATGTAATCTGGGAGCCTAGCTTTGAGAAATTGCCGCAGTTCATTTGTGCTTGGGGTGACATTTTTGGGCGGCACGATGTAAGCAACTAGGCGTTTTATTCCTGGACTATCTTCACGAGCGGTGACACAAGTTGTTTCTACATAATTATGCTGACTCAGAACCGCTTCAATTTCTCCTAATTCAATGCGGAATCCTCTAATTTTTACCTGGTTATCAATACGTCCTAAGTATTCGATATTGCCATCCGGTAAATAACGAGCTAAATCTCCTGTTTTATATAATCTGCTTTCTGTTGTCTGATGGAAGGGATGAGAGATAAATTTCTCATTGGTTAACTCTGGACAATTGAGATAGCCTCTCGCTAATCCCGCACCGCCTATGTGTAATTCCCCAGGCACACCAACAGGAACAGGTTGTAAATATTCGTCTAAAATATAGGTTTGTACGTTAGCAATAGGACGACCAATCACTGGTTTGAGGTTAGCTGTGATCAAACAGATTGTGGTATCCACAGTGCATTCTGTCGGTCCATAAACGTTATAGAAATTAATGTTTTGAGCCTTTGCCAAAGTTGCCCACATAGATTCATCAATGGCTTCTCCTCCCACCAAAACAGATTGAGGATGATTGTCACTGTCCAGCAATCCTACTGAAATCAGTAGCCTCAGTTGCGATGGTGTGCAATCCAATACATCTATTTTTTGCTGCCGCAGGTAGGATAACATGGCATGGCCATCAAATCGCACCTTTTCTGGCACAATGTTCAGGCTATGACCATATATCAGTTGGATAATCTGTTTCACGGAAGTGTCAAAAGCTAAAGAACCATTGATGCTGACTCGCAATGGGGAAATCTGATGGTGAGCATAAATAGCTTGATGCAGTCCGTGAGCAAGATTGACAACGGAGGAATGCTGAATCATCACTCCCTTTGGCTCTCCTGTTGAACCTGAAGTGTAGATTGCATAAGCTAAGTTTTCCGCTTGAACTTCACAGCCGGGATTTGATTCCTGTGCTTGAGTGATAAACGACCAGTCAGTATCTAAACAAACGAGTTCTGATTGGTGTTTTGGAAGTCCTGCGATTAAATGTTTTTGGGTTAATAGAACTCTAACTTGAGCATCTTGGAGTATATACAGTAAACGCTCAGTTGGATACTCAGGGTCAATTGGTAAATAACCTCCACCTGCTTTCAAAATACCTAGCAGTCCTACCATCATTTCTAGGGAACGCTCGACACAAATTCCCACCAACACATCTGGTCCCACCCCCAAATTTTGCAGGTAATGAGCTAACTGGTTCGCTCTGGCATTCAACTCCCGATAATTTAACTGCTGGTCTTCAAACACGACCGCTATATGATCAGGAGTTCGTTCCACCTGTTCCTCAAACAATTGATGAATACACTTATCTAATGGATAGTCAGCCTGAGTATTATTCCACTCAAAAAGTAACTGCTGCTGCTCAACTTCTGTGAGCATTGGTAACTGGAAAATGGGCTGCTGTGGGTTCAGCACAATAGAGTTGAGCAGTCTGACAAAATGCTTGACCATACGCTCAATGGTAGCGGCATCAAATAAGTCGGTGTTATATTGCCAACACGGCTCAATCTCCCCTTTCGCTTCCCTTACCATTAAACTCAAATCCAAGTGTCCGCCTCGTTGTCCTTTCAAGTATGGCTCCATTCGCAACAGGGATTTTTGCAAATGCAAGGAATTATTTTTTGCTTCACACCAAGTTAGTGCTTGCCAAGCAAAACTGACTTGACATAAAGGCGAACGGCTAGTATCTCGTTGTGGCTGAAGTTTATCTGCTAACCAAGAAAATGGGTAATCTTGATGCTTTTGGGCTTGTCTAACTATTTTGCCAACTTGAGCCAGAAGTTCTGTAAATGTGGCATTCTCCTGAACAGAAATTCTTAAAACGGTCAGGTTGGAAAAGTAGCCAACAATCTCTTTAAATTCTTTAGCCGTCCGACCTCTCATCGGACTACCTATAAGAATATCTGTTTGATTAGTGTAGCGGTAAAGTTGGACGTAAAATGCTGTGAGCAGAATCTGATAAAGACTGGTGTTCGATGCTGAAGCTAGATACCTGAGTTTTTCAGTTAACTGTTCATCTAGCTTGGCAATGTATGAGGCTCCTTGATAAGTCTTTACTGGAGGGCGAGGTTTGTCGGGAAGCAGATGCAAAATTGGCAATTCGCCAGCTAATTGTTGTTGCCAATATTGCCACAGTTTTTCTCCCCTATTACCCGATAGCATTGCTGCTTGCCATTGGACAAAATTTGCATAAGTTTTATTTTCATTCCAAGAATCTGGGGCTGTTTCTGTCTGCTGTTGACTAACTTGCTCCACTTCCTCGGGATATAAAGCTTGAAATTCACTCAGCAGTAAATTATAAGACCACATATCACCAGCAATGTGGTGCATTGTCAGCAAGAGAATGTGTTCTGCTGCTGAACGAGTAAATAAATTCACCCGCAAAACTGAATCTTTTTCTAAGTTAAAAGGGCGGTCAGCAATAGCATAGATTTTTTCTACTAATTGGTCTTCGCTCCAGTCGCTGGCATCTATTACCTCAACCTTAAAATTCTCTTGCTGGTTAACCTGCTGTACCGGTTTGCCTTCATAACTGGTATAGGTGGTTCTCAGAATTGGGTGCTTTTCAATAATTTTTTGCCAGACACGATTGACAACAGCAATCTCTAAATAAGCATGAATTTTTGCAGTAATAAATATATTATAAGCAACGCTCTCCGGAGCAATTTGGCAGATTAACCACATTGCTTCTTGTCCCGGTGAAAGTGGGTAAATTGTTTTCATATTTCTACTCATGACTCGCCCGCATTTGTGATGATCAAAAAAGGTTATCTAGGGGAAGGCGTATGCTTTATGCCGCTACAGAAACCGAATTTGCCCCACTGTAGGGGCGCAAGGAAGCCGAGGACAAAATGTAATATATATTGAACATTTTTCACCATCATGTCGCAAGGTCTGTTATCGCTTTGAGGGAACAGGAAACGGGGAAGAAAATCGGCGCACCTCATTACTTTGAACCCTGTATCCTGAAATCCTATCATAGAAAAGAAAATTTGTCATGGTCAACAAAATTCGATAATATGTGGTAGTCTGAGAAGCGCTCACTAGCTTTAGCTATCAAAACAATGGTTACTTGTAGTAAGATAACGAGGGTTAAAAAAGCAGTAGCAGGGGGCTGAGAAAGCGATCACTCTATGCTGACAGATAAAGCGACGGGATCATGTCACCACAACTCAAGCACAATAACCTTAAAATTGTCGGGGAGCTTTATATTTTCGCCAATTGCCTTCTACTCCGCCAATCCAGCCAAAATCTAAAATCATTCCAGCAAAATGTCCACAACTCAAATATAAATGCTATATGTCCGCCAAAGTCCCTCAAGATCGATCGACGACTAATATTATCTCCGATGTCAGCAAATTTTGGCACAGTGTCAAGCTGATCGCTGCTCCCTATTGGTATCCTACTGAATCGGGGGGAAGGGCTTTTTCTGATGTGATGAAAGCTTGGGCAATGCTCATCCTACTAATCGGGGCAATCCTAGGAGTTGTGGGATTAAATGCCTTCAATAGCTTTGTTAGTAATTACTTAGTTGATGTCATTCTTGAAAAAAATGATTTTGATAAATTTGTCAGAACTTTGGTAGTTTTCGCGGTTGGACTGCTCTTTGTCACCCTTTTAGTTGGCTTGCTTAAATTTCTCAGAAAAAGAATCGCCCTAGATTGGTATGCTTGGCTCAATGACTGGATTCTCAACAAATATTTGCATAATCGCGCCTATTACAGAATTAATTTTAAATCCGATATCGACAACCCAGATCAGCGTTTATCCCAGGAAATTGAGCCGATTACCAGTAAAGCTCTCTCCTTTTTTGCAGTTGCCCTGGAAAATGTCCTAGATATGATCACTTTTTTAGTGATTCTCTGGTCAATTTCTTCCTCTGTAGCCATTATCTTAGTCGTTTGGACAATTCTCGGTAACGTCATTGCTATCTATTTTAACCAAGCTCTAAATAAAATTACTCAAGAAGAATTAGAACTTAAGGCTAACTACAATTATGCTCTAACCCACATTCGTAATCATGCGGAGTCAATCGCTTTCTTTGAGGGAGAAAATCAGGAATTAAATATTATTCAGCGGCGATTTAATAAACTCTTAGACAGCGCTAAACGTAAAATTGATTGGGAGAGAGGCACAGAAATTTTTAGTCGGGGCTATCAGGCGGCAATTCAAGTATTTACTTTTGTCATTTTGGGTCCTTTGTATATCAATAGTGAGGGCATTAGTTTCGGACAGGTCGGGCAAGCCTGTTTAGCGGCTAATTTGTTTGCTACGGCACTGGCGGAATTAATTAGTGAATTTGGCACTTCGGCACAATTTAGCAGTTATGTTGAACGTCTATCGCAATTTTCCCAAGCCTTAGAAGAAGTCATTAAACAACCGGAAAATTTAAGCACGATTAAAACCATCGAAGAAAACCAATTTTCCTTTGAAGATGTCACCTTGCAAACCCCCGATTATGAACAGGTAATTGTCGAAAACCTCTCCCTTTCTGTTCAGCCAGGACAAGGTTTATTAATTGTCGGTCCGAGTGGTCGGGGTAAAAGTTCTTTGCTACGCGCTATCGCCGGTTTATGGAATGCAGGCACAGGCCGATTAGTGCGTCCCCCCCTAGAAGAAGTATTGTTTCTGCCCCAACGTCCCTATATAATTTTAGGAACCTTGCGAGAACAGTTACTCTATCCCAATCGTAATCAAGAAACCAATGAGATAAGATTGAGGGAAGTTTTGCAAGAAGTCAATCTCCAAAATTTACTAAATCGAGTCAATAGCTTTGATACAGAAGAGCCTTGGGAAAACATTTTGTCCCTGGGAGAACAACAACGTTTGGCTTTTGCTAGGGTATTGATTACCCGTCCCAGTTTTACTATCCTCGATGAAGCCACAAGTGCTTTGGACTTAAACAATGAGGAAAATTTATATCGGCAATTGCAGAAAACTCACACAACTTTTATTAGTGTTGGACATCGGGAAAGTCTCTTTAACTATCATCAATGGGTTTTAGAACTCTCTAGTAATTCCCATTGGCAACTGCTTACAGTGGAGGAATATCGCCGACAAAAAGTGAAAGAAATTATTAATATTTCTGTCGATAATTCTCAAGATAGGCTCGAAGATTTACCGAATCAGGAAACCGAGGTCAATCCTAAAATCAATTCTGCCGGGGAACCCCCCCCCGAATCGCCAACGACAACAATCTTAACAGAAGTCGAAGAGGGACTTTCCCATGCACAAATGAAGGAATTAAGCGACTATTCCCTTAGTAGCATCAGAAGCAAAGCCAGTCAGGGAAAATCAATTACGGGGAAAGATGGACTGACCTATCGCTATGACAAAGACCCTAAAATCTTAAAATGGCTAAGAGTTTAGCCGATGAGAGACGGGTCAAAAAACAACGTTAAACTATTACACCAACTTAGCTACCCAAAAAATGAATCAAACCCTGGTTAATCAACAACAGTTGTTCCAAGAAATCGTCCAAGATATCGAGCAAAATAAAATTGCAATCGCGGCGAAAAAACTGCGTCAACAGGAAGCAGATAGCTGTGAAGTTCCGGCTCAGTGGCTCTGGAAAACAGCAGCGGCTTTAGAAACCAACGACTGGAGCATTTTATCAGAAGATTTCATTAATCTGAATTTTATCGGTAAAAATGGTTATTTTCTGATGATTGCTCCCTATCGCATCAATCGTCAGGGAGAACGACAACTCACGTTGAGTGCGATTTACGGAAAAATTCACCAAAATAGTCAACCTTCTATCGAACAACTAGAAAGCTTGACTCGTGAAAAATTTGGCAGTCTAAGACAACCGATTCCTAGAAATTTATCCTTTACTGAAATTGCTAGTTGCGGCACGGTTAAAGGTGAAAAGGGGGAGGCTTTTATCGTTCCCCATAGGTGGACTTTTCCCAATAGTGTTCAGGGGCCAGCTTTAAATAATGCCAGTGAGCAAAAACGACGCTTTTCTGGTTCTAGCTACGAATGTATCCGAAAAATTTTTGAGCCAGAAACGGCCGATTTGCTATTAGGACCCCTGGAGGATCAAATTAATGGTGAACGCTATCGTCATCTCGATACCCAATTCCATGAAGCGGGTCATGCTAGTGGGTTAGGATTTGACTTAAAACTCAAAAATAAACTGTTTCAAAACTATACCTATGCCGGAGTCGAGGAGTGGCGCTCAGATAGTTTAGGCTTTGAATTTGCCGACTGTGCTTTACCTGCCGAAGAAGCGGGAAAATTAGTCGCTGTTAATTTCTGCATTCGCTTTGGTTTAGATGCTCACCGTTTAGGGGGTTTAGAAAAAGATGTGGATGTCCACGCTAGTTTGATCAGTTTGGAATATCTCTTGCAAAATGATGCTATTTATCTCAGAAAAAATGGTCAATTGGCCCTGCGTAATGTCAGTTATCCAGGCTTACTAAAAGCGGTGGAAATGCACCGAACAAAAGCCTTATCTCTAACGCGAAGGGAGTTAAATCTAAATAGTCCAACAGGTCTTTTTGCTCTGTATAAAGTAGAGATTCATCCCGCAACCCAATTAATTTTTCAGGGACTAATTGTAGAGCGCTGCCGCGGAATTTGGTCAGAGTTACAATAAGTACCTAGGGTTTGCTGATAACCGGCCCGGGGAGGGATGTCAATCAGCCATGAGCATTCCACCAAAGCCTATTGATGGCGATAGGGATTGGGGTCAACTCCTCTGAGTTTCTCGCCACAGCAAGTGCCGGCTCTGGAATATTAGTCGTTGACTCCTAAGTAGCTGTTTGCAATTAAATAGAAGATAGGTTTTGCACTCGATCCCCCCTGCCCCCCTTAATAAGGGGGGTGCCGACGGGGGGATCTTAGAGTTTTTTACGCCCATCTACTTACACATTTATTTATATATATATCGCTAGATAACTAAAATGTGTTAAGCTAGGCGGTAGCATTCTGGGAAATCATGACAGATAAATCAATCTCTTATTAGTCAGAGTCCCTGAACCCCTGATTACCCCTTTCTCCCCCGGTCGATGACAAAACCAATGGCTGAACAACGCTCTGTACTAAAATTTAATGGCATCGATGATCATATTGATCTATCCCACGGATTTCTTGACATCGATCAGAGTATTACCATTACATTTTGGGCAAAAGGGGAAAATAATTTAGCTACAGAAACGACTCTTTTAGAAGCTGTTAATCGGGAAAATAACCGGGTTCTACATATTACCCTGCCTTGGGGCGATCCCGTGAAACCTGCGATTTTTTGGGATGCGGGAAATGAAGAAGGTTTCGATCGAATTGAAAAAAAAGTCAAGCTTAAGGATTATAGCGATTGGACTCATTGGGCCTTTGTCAAAAATGCGACCACAGGCCGAATGTTGATCTATCGCAATGGTATCATTTGGCATCGTGGCAACGGTCATAACCGTGCCTTAACGGGGATTGAAAAAATCATCTTGGGAGCCTCTGTTAATCTCTCTCATTATTGGCAAGGTTGTCTTGCAGAACTTTCTGTTTGGAATCAAGCGCGTAGCCAAGAAGAAATCCAAAAAGCGATGTATCAATCTCCCTTAGTTGATGACCTTGGCTTAGTTACTTATTTATCACTCAATGGCAGTGCCGAGGATCAAACAAGTTATAGCAATCATGGTATTCTTTATGGGACAACCTGGCAACTAGATAGTCTTCCCTCCAAACCGACCTCGATCCCTAAATCAAAAACTCAGACTAGCAGTAAAGCTAGAAGGAGTGCGAAAAGGATAACAATGGTCAACGAAATTTTTAACTCCCTTGAAGAAGAAGAAGTGATTGAACAGGATGCTCCATCCGAAAATCAAGAACTTTCCCGGGAAGATAATTCAGAATCAATTATAATTGCTGCAGAAGCTGCTCTTGCCAGCAATGAAATTGAGGAGATTAGTGAAACAGCAATTTCTCAACCAGATATCCTCACTTATTCAAACCAGAAAAAACGGTTAATTATTTGTTGTGATGGTTCTTGGGAAGACTCTACCAGTGCTTACCCCACTAATGTGGTTAAATTCGCCGAATCTATTAAGTATATTGCCGAGGATCAAACCCCCCAAATCGTCTTTTTGTCAGGTTCTGGCACCCCCGAAGATAACGAATTTATTAAAAGTTTAGGCAATGAAACTTTTGGCTGGGGCCTTGATCGAATGATTCAAGATGCCTATCGTTTTCTTGTCCTTAACTACAATCCCACAACCGAGGATGAAATTTATTTGTTAGGTTTTAGTCGAGGCGCATATATCGTTCGTTGTTTGGCTAGTTTTATCGATAAATGTGGAATCCTAAAACGCTCTAAGATTAAAGAAATTCCCCTGGCTTATCAACTCTATCGAGACCACACCGTTAGTTCTGATAGTGCCAAAGCTCAACAATTCCGTGCCGCTAATGCTAAAAAAATTGAGACAGAAAAGGAAGATTTTCAAGATCGTATTCCAGTCAAGATGTTAGGTTGTTGGGATACAGTTGGCAATTTTGGTATTCCTGATTTAACTCCTTGGTTTCCCCTGGCTAAGTTTTATCATAAAAAATATGAATTTAGTAATACAAAATTAAGTCCGATTATCCAGAATGCTTTTCATGCTGTTGCCATTGATGAAAAACGTAAAAACTTCCCTTCCACTCCGATCAAAGCCAATCCAGAAAATCCCGAACAAGTTGTCAAAGAAGTTTTATTTGTGGGTGAACATACCTGTCTAGGTGGTGGCAAAAAAGAATATCAAGGACTTTCCGATTACCCGTTACAATGGATGATTAATCAAGCCAAAAAATTGGGATTAGAGTTTGACTCAACCACCTCTGAATCTGAGGAATTCCAAATTAAACTAGACCCGACCATCAAGTTCGATAATACTGTTAAAGGATTGTCGGCCTTGGGAGGTGAGCAATGGCGATATTTCAATACAAAAGTTGTCACTGTTCATCACAGTGTGGTAAAACGATTAAAGGCTTTTTCCGATTATCGTCCCAAAAGTCTTGAACCTTTTCTTCAAGCTTTACTTGACGACGATCAACAGACAGATTAACCTTGCTTTAGAATTAAACTAATCCTTCGCTAGAAATTTGAGGTGATTTTTATGGAACTCGATAACATTATCAAAAAAGTGGCAGGTACTTATTTAGCTTCGGCTATTATTGCTGTCATCGTGCTAATTCTGACCCTCGGACAACCCTTTGTAGTTTTTCTGGGTATTGGAGCGATGGGGTTGGTTACTGTGCTAGGAGATGCGATTGCTCAGTACGGAATTGAAGCGGTTCTGAATGCTTTTTACACTGAGCGAAGTAAAAAAGAATCCCTAGAAACACTTTTGGCTGAAATTGATGCTTTACCTCTGACTGATGACCTGAAATTAAAAACCAAAAAACACTTGACTGACCATCAAGAACAGACAGTAAAGCAGCAAGAAACGGTAACTGAGCCAACTCCTGAAAGTCCTCAAACAGTTGTTATTGAAAATGAACCAGTTATTGAAAATGAACCGGTTGTTGTTGAAGTTGAAAATGTTTAATTAGGTATTGCTCCCTCTTGCAATAGCTGGGGGCAGCGGATGATTATTGCTAAGTATTGAGGAATTTTTTGGTCTAAGATAGCTATGCTAAATAGGAACTCTCAACATCTGATGACCTATAAAAAAATTGCCATTTATGAGCAAAGCTATCAACTTCCTGTTTTTAAAAATAGATACTTAAAAAATTTTCAGAAAATCATCAAGGAACGTCGGAAATTAATTCAAGAAGGAGTTCGCTACCATTACTATTTTGGTAAGATTATTAAACGAAAAGAAAAAATTACTCAACAAGAAATCTTGATCGAGACTCAGTTATTAATTAAAGACTATAATTTATTAATTAATGGACTAGAAATCTATCAAGACGGATATTATCGTTTTTTACTCCAACTCAGTGACAATCTCAAAATTTTATTTTCCCAAAAATATCAAGAATTGAAAATCTTAGACTACGAGAGAATAAAGTTAGAAATTAAAAATAATAATAATCAAAATATTCTCAATCAACTCAAGCTGGAAAAACAGGAAAATTTTCGGGCAATTTTGCTACTGGGAAAAACATCTTTTTTGATGTTGAGAAAAACTAAATTACTAGGGGAAGGAGTTCAGAAATTAGCCGAGGATACTCAAAAGCAGAAAAAAATTGTGCAAGCAATTATTCAAGAACTCAAAATTTATGAGGAATTAAATCATTATCAACTCAAATCTCAACGAGTTCGCCAAGAAATTGCGGATCTTGCCCAAAATGCGATTAATTTTGAAAACTACTTACAGGACTATTTTGCGCCTTTTCAATTATTAATAGAAGAAGTGATTAAGGTGGATGAAGAATTTTATGCAACAGTTGGAGAAATTAAGTATTTGGTAGATAATATTTTTCCACCTCAGCCTGCTCTCTTAGAAACGTCAGATTCAGCCATAAATTCTGAGTTTTTGCTAAATTTTCTGGCGACTGGTTACGAGAAAGAAGCAAGGTTAAAAGAGGCTTTTTCCTCTGATCAATTTAATGATTACTTATTCAATGAAAGTGAATGGTCAGAACAATTTATTTCCCTAGAAAAAACCATCAATAAATTATCTCATCATTTAGCAGAACAAGAGGCTTGTCAAAAAGACACTATCCCCAAAACTCCCCTAGCAATAGTTGTCTCTCAATTCACTCAAAACAATATTCACAAATCTTCTACTTCTAAAAATCCCCAGACTTCCCCAAATATCTTAACTCAAGAATCGGCTGATATTGATTATAATCAATTACAAGATTTGCTAAGAAAGCAACAGTGGCAAGCGGCCGATCGCCAAACAACCAAGCTACTATTGAAAATCTTGCGTAAGACCTACTGGAATGAGGTTTATCCTCAAGATATTGCTCAATTACCTTGTTCGGATCTGAAAAAAATTGATCAACTTTGGCTTCATTATAGTAATGGTCATTTCGGTTTTAGTATTCAGCAAGCCATTTTCTCTAGTCTCGGTGGTTTAGTGGATTATGAAACCCAAAAGAAACTTGGCGATCGCCTAGGTTGGCGGAAGGAAGGTCAATGGCTCAATTATGAGCAACTAAACTTTGAATTAGAGCCGAATTCTCCCCTCGGTCATTTACCCGTTCATTGGTTGATTTTTGAAGAAAATCTTTGTTACCCATCTGCGGAAGCTTCTGACAATCAAAATTCCCTGGCTTTCTGGAGAGTTGGCAATTGGTTATTGTGGCAACTTCACCTCGTTTTAAGCAAAATTCAAGCCTGTGGAATTATTCCTCTGTCTGACTTTTAAAGCGATTATCTAAGCTGTTGACTATCTAAATTACTCGTTAATTAACAGGGATCAGGGAGAGGCAGTTTGAGCATTTATACTAAAATTCCCAATACATACGCAGTTTAAATGCAGTACAGCTTATCATCCTAAATCCTGTTTTAAAAAGCAGATAACAATCAATCCTAAGTTAGCCAATGATAGTTAGTCAAGTTTTTAATTTCATTAGTCATTGTTTCTTCCATTGCTTCAATCGTTTCAAAATGCTCATTAACCAGGGGTTCATCTACTAGAGACCACAATCTCTCGGCTGGCTGTAATTTTGGCGAATAAGCAAAGTAGAAAATCGAGCATGATTCCCTCGGCAACTTAAAGTTTTTGACTTCTATCTGAGAATTGGTAAATTTATCTCTTAATTATTGGACTTTTACTGGTAAATTCTGCTTAAATTTTTCTGGTTTAACTGGGTCTCCCTTTTATGTTTTGGTCTCGGTTTTTGACAAGAATATCTGCACTTTTTTTAAGTAATCCCATCCCCTTTGATTCCAAACTTTTTCTCGTCCCGTTTCCTTTTCTATCCATCTAGCCACCTTCGGACCTGTCCAGATTCCTCCATCGGCAGGACGTTTTTTCAGTTCTTCTTTTAATTTTTGCAATTGTTCTTCCTTCAATAAAGGTTCTTTTCCTCTCCGATGTTCCCCACTTTTTTTCTTGAGATTTTTAACTCCTTCTTCCCCTAATTCATTATATCTTTTGAGAATTCTAAAACTATATTGATAATCTAATCCTACAGCTACTGCAGCATTTTTGATTGTCCATCCTAACGATATTTTCCACAATAAGTGCCATCTTCTTGTTTCTACTGAGTCTTGACTTCTTCTGTATCTATCTTTCAGTTCCTCTGAACTTAGATGTTCGGCTAAGTAAGCTTTCTTGGGCATTTTATCTCATTGTTTTTATTTACCCTATTATAACAGGATTTAGGCTCAAACGGTAAGTCTGCCAAAGCAAGCGTCAAAAGCGCAAAATCTGCGAGATTAGTTTTGGAAACGCTAATCTCAGCGAAGCCGATTAGCTTAGTTCATATCGCTCTCATCGTCAAGTCTAGCTCTAGCACAGAGGCTCCCCTGTCTGGACAGCACTAAGGATTGTCTTGTAATTCACTCGATCCCGAACGTCACCGAAACGACCGCGGTAATATCTTTGTCGATCGAGGAGGTGTCGTAAATTCCCGAATCGCTCACGTCAGTGGAATTGCGCGAGGTGATCTGAAAAACTCCCGTTTTCGCATCGCGCACCCTTCCCACCCGACTGCCGGTACTACTGGCGATCGCCTCAGCCCTCGCTCTCGCATCCTTGGTCGCCGCAGCCACCATTTCCACCCGCAGCTTATCGAGTTGGGTGTAAAGGTATTGGGGGGGTTCAGAGACGAGGCTAATTCCCTCCTCGATCAATTCCGTTACCTGCCTAGAAAGTTCCGTGTAACGGGCCACATCCCCCGCTCGGATCTCGAAGCGTTGGCTGAGGCGATAGGCAAGAATTTGCCCAGTTTCCTGGCCGTTAGCTGTTACTTCGGGAATCGCCATCGTCTCGATCGCGTTGGTGGTGATTGCGTCGTCGGGAACTTGTTTTTCTTTGAGATAAGCTCGTATCCGCTCGGTTTGCCGGATCAGATCGCGGTAGGCTTCGCGGGCGGTGGGTTGTTGACTGGAAACCGATAAACGCCAGAGAATATAATCGGATGTAATCGGCCTTTTTGCCGAACCAGTCACGACAAAAACATCGCTGGCCCGTTTCACCGCTAAGAGGGAGCGCGCCGCTATCCAGGAACTCAAGACGAGAGCGATCGATAGCACTGACAAACCCGCGAATAGCTGCGGGAAACGTCGGAATATAGAACTGTCTTTCATCGGAAATTTTGGGTCTGAAACCCCGCCGTAGAACGGCGGCTTTACGTTAGAATTAAAAGGCCAGTCTCGAAAACCAAGTGGACGGCGCAGCACCTTGAAAACTCGGCTTAGGGGGTTCCGACCAGAAAAGCTTGGCCGGGTAAAAAGTCGCGCGCAACAAGTACAAGAAGCTATAGGC
>NZ_JAPZRB010000509.1:0-4640 GCF_027531105.1 Microcystis sp. LE18-22.4A | reverse complement strand
AATAAGTACGGGCGAAGCATTCGGATAGAAAATCTACCTTTTCACCGATAGGTTATTGTCCGAATGCTTCGCCCCTACAGGACGCGGGCCGATGAAGACGCAAGGTTTTGAACGACGATTCTCTCAAAATCTTGCACCTGTGGGAGCGAGAAAAGCCCCAAAACCTTTACTTTGCCTACATTTCAAATTTATTCAGCAAACCCTATTTTGGAGTAAAAGAAAAATGCGTAAACAGACCATTCAATATACATCATCTTTAGATGCTTTGATTGCTGTTGCCAAGCGACTTAGCGTTTATGAGAACCAACATAAAATGGATTCCGAAGATTTTTATAACCAATACAATCAGGGAACATTATCAGATGATATAATATTTATAGAATGGGCAAACGATTATCGTCATTACCTTGCTTTGCGTCAAGAATTAGAACAAATATTAAATCATGCTGCTTAAACTTTTATCTGATTACCTCAATCAAGTAGAGCAAGCAATTGTGCAGCCAGTAGGGTGTGTTAGCGATAGCGTAACACACCGATTTAATAATAGAGGTGGTGCGTTACGGCGGCTTGTTAATTTTGGTTTTTTGACGGAATTGATAGCCGCCTAACGCACCCTACGCCTACTTAATTAAACAAAGAAATTACTCACTGGAATGCTTCCTAAAGCAGGTAAAGTACCGGTAAATCCGGTGATATTTATTAATAAATCATTGCTGGATTGGAAGCCAGCCGTGCTATCATTAATAACGAGGTAAGTTCCAGCGATCGCACCAGTTGTTACTTGCACTAATGCAGCACTATTAACCCCTAATCCTTGATTACCTGTAGTGGCTCCATTGGCATCAGTAAATACCTGATTGACTAAATTGTCTAAAGTGGTGACAGTGCTATCAGTAGCGCGACTGAAACTACTAGGCGCATTCATGGCGGTTCCACCTTGAGTTAATAAGTCGATTTTATCACTATTGATGGCAAAATCTGTGATACGATCGCTTGCGGATATGGTAGATTGTCCAAATTGGAAGATAAAAGTATCTGCACCTGGACCACCGGTTAGAATATCAGCACCATTAGCACCATTGATTTGATTATTGCCACTATTTCCGGTGATGATATTATTAGCATTGTTACCCGTACCGTTAATATTATTAGTGCCAATTAGTCTGAGGTTTTCGACACCGTTAGGTAAAGTACGAGTGAGAATGCTTTGCCAAGTATCAGTAATGATAACTCCTGCTGTTTCTTCATCAGGATTAATGATAGCATTAGTCGCATTTGACAGGGTTACTGCAAAGACTTCATCCGGTTCATTAAGGTCATCATTGAGAATGGGAATGGTAATAGTAGCAGTAGAAGCATTAGCGGGAATGATGAGAGTTCCTGTCTGGCTAGTGTAATCTACATTAGCAGTAGCATCAATGGGTGCAGTAGCATAATTAACACTAATTTGTTGTGGATTGGGATTATTTACAGTGACGGTGAGAACTGCATTACTATTTTTACCTTCGACAACAGTAATGATGTCGTTGATGGAGAGTTGGGAAAAGTCGTCATTGGTAATTGTCCCCGTCACTGCGGTAGTTGTCCCTACTGTATAACCAGTCCCGGTCGCAAGAGTTAAGGCGACCGTTTCATCACTTTCAACAGTAGTATCAGCAGTGGGGTCAACTGTTACAGTCGCCGTCGTAGCATTAGCAACAAAGGTGACAGTATTGTTAGTCCCTGTACGAGTGTAGTCGGTATTGAGAGTAGCAGTCCCTCCGAGGGTGTAATTGACAGTCAAGGCGTTAGTTGTTACA
Source organism: Microcystis sp. LE18-22.4A (assembly GCF_027531105.1). NCBI lineage: Bacteria > Bacillati > Cyanobacteriota > Cyanophyceae > Chroococcales > Microcystaceae > Microcystis > Microcystis sp. LE18-22.4A. The sequence continues at coordinate 2,841 of NZ_JAPZRB010000509.1, read as the reverse complement.
CCAGTACGGGTGAAAGTATAAACCAGATTATTTGTCCCGTCTTCGGTAACACTTCCAGGAGAGACCGCAAGAGTAACATTGGTATCATCATTAGCAATTGTTCCTGTAACTGCGGTTGGTGTACCTATTGTATAACCAGTCCCGGTCGCGAGAGTTAAGACGACAGTTTCATCACTTTCAACAGTTGTGTCAGCAGTTGGGTCAACTGTTACAGTCGCCTTCGTAGCATTAGCCGCGAAAGTCACTGTCCCAGTTGTACTGGTGAAACTTGCTGCACCGGTTTGGGTGTAATCTGTGTTAAAAGTAGCTGTCCCCCCAACTGTATAGTTAGCGGTTAAGGCGCTAGTTGTTACACCAGTACGGGTGAAGGTATAAATCAGATTTGTTGTCCCGTTTTCGGTGACACTTGCGGGAGAAACTGCTAGGGTGACACTGGTATCGTCATTGGTAATTGTTCCCGTGGCTGCGTTAGGAGTACCTATCGTATAACCTGTCCCGGAAGCGAGGGTTAAAGCGACGGTTTCATTGCTTTCAACAGTAGTATCAGCAGTGGGGTCAACGATTACGGTAGCAGTAGTAGCATTAGCTGCGAAGGTGACAGTATTGTTAGTCCCGCTGCGAGTGTAGTCGGTATTGAGAGTAGCTGTCCCTCCGAGGGTGTAATTGACTGTTAAAGCGTTAGCTATTACTCCGCTACGGGTGAAGGTATAAACCAAATTACTTGTCCCATCTTCGGTAACACTTGCAGGAGAAACAGCAAGGGTGACACTGGTATCGTCATTCGTAATTGTCCCCGTAACTGCGGTAGTCGTACCTATCGTATAATCAGTCCCCGCAGTGAGAGTTAAAGCGACGGTTTCATCGCTTTCAACAGTTGTGTCAGCAGTGGGGTTAATTGTTACAGTCGCAGTCGCTAAATTAGCCGCAAAGGTTACACCTGTGGGAATCGAAGCGTAATCGGTTCCATTATTTGCTGTCCCACCAATACTATAGTTAACTGTCAAAAGATTTGTTGTTACTCCACTACGGGTAAAGGTGTAGATGAGATTACTTGTCCCGTCTTCAGTAACACTACTAGGAGAAACCGCAAGAGTAATACTAGGAAGTATGACATCATCATCAGTAATCGTTCCCTGTCCCTGATTATCGGCTATGGTAACGTTACGACCATTGGTTTGTAAATTACTAAGATTAACGAAGAAAGTCTCGTTACTTTCGACTTTAGTATCGCCATTGACAGCAACAGTAATCGTCTTAGAAGTCTCACCAGCATTGAAGATTAAGGGAGTAGCAGCAATCGCCGTATAATCATTATCTGCTGTGGTAGCGGTTCCATTGGCTGTGGCGTAATTGAGGCTAATCGCTGTATCAACTGCATTAGAAAGAGTGACAGTAAATACTGCATTAGTTGTCCCACTATTTCCTTCGGTAATTGTGACATCACTAATCGCAATCGATGCACTGTCATCGTTATTAATCGTTCCCTGTCCCTGATTATCGGCTAAGGTAACGTTACTGCCATTGGCTTGTAAATTGCTGAGATTGAGGAAAAATGTCTCATTGAGTTCAACTTGGTTATCGCCATTAACTGCAACTGTAATCGTTTTAGAAGTTTCTCCCGGATTGAAGGTTAAGGTGGTGGTGGGAAGGGCGGTGTAATCGGTTCCGGCGGTGGCTGTACCGTTGGCGGTGGCGTAGTTGACGCTAATAACGCTACTGGCGGCACTAGAAAGGCTCACGGTAAAGACCGCGTTAGTGGTGCCGCTATTGCCTTCGGTAAGGGTTACGTCGTTGATAGTAAGAGAAATTGCGGGTTGAGAAACATCGGTAATGGTGACGGTGGCGGTGGGGTCAGCATTGAGGAGGACTGAGACGTTGTTGCCGTATCGGTTCGCTGTTGCCAAGTCGGATTTGCCGTCGCCGTTGAAGTCCCCTACCGTCACGGAAAAGGGACCACTCCCCACAGCAAAGTTAGTGGCGGTGCCAAAACTACCCGTGCCGGTTCCCAATAGCACCGAGACGTTGCCGCTGTACGCGTTCGCCACAGCCAAATCGGATTTGCCGTCGCCGTTGAAGTCGCCTACCGTCACGGAAATGGGACGAGTCCCCACAGTAAAGTAAGTGGCGGTGCCAAAACTGCCCGTGCCGGTTCCTAATAGCACCGATACGTTGTTGCCGTTAGCGTTCGCCGTAGCCAAATCGGATTTGCCGTCGCCGTTGAAGTCCCCTACTGTCACGGAATGGGGACTACTCCCCGCGGAAAAGTTAGTGGCGGTGCCAAAACTGCCCGTGCCAGTTCCTAATAGCACTGAGACGTTGTAGCCGTATCGGTTCGCTGTTGCCAAATCGGATTTGCCATCGCCGTTGAAGTCCCCTACCATCACGGAATGGGGACTACTCCCTACGGTAAAGTTAGTGGCAGTACCGAAACTGCCCGTGCCAGTTCCTAATAGCACTGAGACGTTGCTGCTGCTACGGTTCGCCGTAGCCAAGTCGGATTTGCCGTCGCCGTTGAAGTCCCCTACCGTCACGGAACGGGGACTAATCCCCACGGTAAAGTTAGTGGCGGGTCCAAAACTGCCCGTGCCGGTTCCTAATAGCACTGAGACGTTGCTGCTGCTGTGGTTCGCCACAGCCAAATCGGATTTGCCGTCGCCGTTGAAGTCGCCTACCGTCACGGAAATGGGACGAGTCCCCACAGTAAATTAAGTGGCGGTGCCAAAACTACCCGTGCCGGTTCCGAATAGCACGGAGACGTTGCGGCTGGTGGGGGTGGGGACGGGCGTGGGGGCGGGGCCGTGGGGGGTGGCGTGGGGTGCGGTCGGGGGGGGGGGGGGGGGG
>NZ_JAPZRB010000116.1:0-3529 GCF_027531105.1 Microcystis sp. LE18-22.4A | reverse complement strand
GCTGAATAAATCTAAAAACCTTGTTGGATAAGACTTTTGGACTTTTTTCCCCTCAAAAAGTGCCAGCCATTGCGGGGATCGGGGGGAAAATTCCTGGACTTTTTCCCTGAAAATTAGGTAGTTGACCACCTGAAAATCGATGAAACCCCACACCCCACACCCCACACCCCACACCCTGCCCCCAGGAAAAGCTTTTTCAGCAAACCCTAATTACAAATGTATCAGCAGCTGCGTGTAAGCATCCCACCGAAAAACTAATGCGCTCCGGGGTTTGGGGGGTAGAACCCCCCAAAGGCTTGGATTGAGTGATAAAATCGGAAGTGATCACCGATTTTAGAAGATAGTTTCCCTTTAAAAATCCCAACTCAGTAGATTTACAAAAATGAGATGTACTCGGTTAAACGCATCCAGGAATTTTTAAGGATAAAAACACATTTGCGGCAAAGCAAGGGATTCTTCCCAACCCATCATGAGATTGAGACATTGTACCGCTTGTCCCGATTGTCCCTTAACTAAATTATCGATCGCTGACATCACGATCACTCGATCGGTTCTCGGATCCACTTCAATACCGAGATAACATAAATTAGTACCACAGGCCCATTTAGTTTGTGGATAGACTCCCCCGGGTAGGATTTTGACAAAGGGAGAAGCGCGATAAAAAGCATTGTAGATAGTGATTAAATCATCCCGCACCAGATTGGGATCCCGCAAAGTTGCATAGACTGTGGACAGGATACCCCGAACCATGGGCATTAAATGGGGAGTGAACTGAACGCGCACCTCATGACCGGCTAAATCACTGCAAATCTGCTCGATTTCGGGAGTATGACGGTGTTTTCCCGCTACATTATAGGCCCCGATCGAACTATCTGCTTCTGCCAATAACATATTAATCTTAGCTTGTCTTCCTCCCCCCGAAGTTCCCGATTTGGCATCAATAATCGTGGTTTCCGGGACAATTAAACCCTGTTTTAACAGGGGAGAAATCGCCATTAAACTAGCAGTAGGATAACATCCGGGGCAACCGATCAAAGAGGCATTTTTAATATCTTCCCGATAAAGTTCCGGTAAACCGTACACAGCCGTAGATGCGATCGCTTGATCCTGACGTTCCTTGCCATACCATTTACTATAGGTGTCTAGGCTAGTAAAACGATAATCTGCCGACAGATCCAAGACTTTACACCCTTTAGCGAGCAAAGGAGGGGCTAAATCACAAGCTAAACCATTGGGTAAACCCAAGAAAACCACTTGACAACGGGAGGCAATTGTCTCTAAATCGATCGCCTCCACATTAAGATTAATACTATGACCGAGATGGGGATATAAATCACTGTAGGGTTTCCCCGCACTACTATCGCCCCCCAGATAGACTAATTCGACAAGGGGATGTTCTTTGAGCAAACGTACCAACTGTACGCCACCATATCCCGAAGCACCGACAATACCCACTGAAACCTTCTGTCCTTGCGTCATTTCCCTTGTTCCTAAAAATTCTTATCGTTAATATAACGCTTTGCTATGGCCGAATTTTAGCCTAACCGGCAGGATTTAAATCAAAAAACTTCCTGTAAAAATCTAGTATCTCGGCCGGGTTGTCCATAAACCGTCAATTTCTCTTGATCAATAGGCTGTTATCTTAATGATGAGGTACAAAGTTTTCCTTTTAGGGAATCTGTCATCGGGAGATGAGGCCAAATTAAGTTAAACTTCATCCTTAGGAGAAAGGCTGTAATTCAATCCCCCATATTTAAAATTTTGAGCGCACTGTAAATTCATAATCTCCTCCCGGTTCTAATTGATAATCGTAGCGTTCTAAAAACCGATTCAAGGGTTCAAAAATCAAAGCCCTACCTAGGGAAGGTTGTACTAATAACTTGCCTTGAAGAAAATGCCATTGAAAACGCCATTGATATTGTTCCGTCCGCACTTCTCCCTCTAATTTCCCCGTTTGCCAAGATTGCTTAATTATCCGCACATAAGCCGTGCTTTCTGGTCGATTGCCGCCACTCACCTGAACCCTACCTATAGATTAAATATCAAACATTAAGATAACGAATTAATCCTTGTTTGTCATTACTTGAGCTAATTTTCTCGACTTTATTCTGGGGCAGTGACTTCATTAACCTTAGAAACCAAGACATTTAATTGAAAAGGTCGCCCCATTTCCTTAGTAATGAATTCTTCCAACAATTCCACCTGTCTGGGGGTAATACTTTCCGCAGTTCTTACTACTAATCTCACCCGGGGAGGTTGCTTGAGCCAATTAATCGAAGATTCCAATAATTCTGCCCGTTGAAAAGTAATCGTTCGTTGTAATAAAGCTTTTTTGAGCAACCTTTCTAAGCGAGCTTGATTGGCCAGAGTTGCAAAACTTATTCCTAACGGAATTAGCAAAACTGCTGTCAGGATAGAAGTCAAAATTAGAGCGTTACGCGCCCGATGAAAATTAGAATAACCTGCCAGCAAAAAGACCAACAAACAGGAGAGAGCAATGCCTAATAAATTGGTAATATATAACAGAGTTGCCCCCAAACTTAGGACCCAATTCCCTTGGGATAATCCTAAACCAATCGTACAAACTGGCGGCATTAAAGCCACGGCGATCGCTGTTCCCGCTAAAGTACCTGAAATTTTCGGTTCTATTTTGGCATAACCACTGATTGCCCCCGCCGTAATTGCTACTCCTAAATCTAAAAGATTCGGTTGAGAACGGGCCTGAATTTCACTACCAAATTCGGAAATTCCGATCAATAATCCTAGCAACCAAGCTATCGCTAAAGCGATGATCGTACCAACTAAAATCGCCAAGGCCGACTTACGAATTAATCGCCAACTGCCAATTAAACCACCAAAAGCCAGACTACGAATCGGCAACATCAAAGGGGCAATAATCATCGCCCCAATAATCACGGCCGCACTATTGGCGACTAAGCCAAAGGTAGCGATCGCACAAGAACTGACAATCAAAGCTAGATAAGGAAAATCGAGGGACGCTTCTAACCATAAATCGCACCACATAGTCCGCGATTGTTGCCAGGTCAAGGGTTTTCTTGAGAACCACGAGTGGGGCCGTTCTTTTCTCGTCATGGGGCTGAGGAAGATTGACTTTTCTTTTACTTATAGCTTTTTTTGTCTAATCAATGTATATTTGTATCATTTTCTTTAACTAATCTTACCGTTTTTTTCTTCGCCTCGATTGATGAAACCTCCTGCCCGCTGCCATCTGCCGACCGCCTTCGTTAACGCCCCTAGGCCAAGTAGAAATTAGCAAAGAAATTACCGACGAAACCCGACAGATTGATCTATTTTTTTCGCCTCATCCAGAGGGGCAAATAACTGTCGATAATCTAGGATTATTAGTGGGACTTAGACAAAAAACAACTCGAGAAAAGCCTCAACTCCAATCCCCGCTTGGGATTTACTTCGAGAAGCCCAAAATCGCTGAAACCCAGATAGATCAAGGAAAATCATAAATCGAGGTTAACCCTTTGTCCCGTAATGGTTTGAGCCTTTTTTGCTGACC
>NZ_JAPZRB010000362.1:0-2755 GCF_027531105.1 Microcystis sp. LE18-22.4A | reverse complement strand
TTTTCGGTCAGCAAAAAAGGCTCAAACCATTACGGGACAAAGGGTTAACCTCGATTTATGATTTTCCTTGATATATCTGGGTTTCAGCGATTTTGGGCTTCTCGAAGTAAATCCCAAGCGGGGATTGGAGTTGAGGCTTTTATCGATTTGTTTTTTGTCTAAGTCCCACTATGGTCGTGGTGGTCAATATAGCTGGACTTCCCCCATACAGAAATACTAAAAAATCAACAAAACCCTTACTGCAGGTCGCTTCTCAGAAAAAATTGACAAGCCACTACTGGGTACATTTTTCGCTTGAAAATGGCTGTACCGTTGACTGTATCTGGAGTAGAGCGATTCCGTAGAGTTGGCTGTATAGTGATCGCTAACCTCATTGTAACAGATGGTGTCATTAATCTCTAGAGTCAGCGATTCCCTCTGTAGCCATGTTTTTGATGGTTTTCTGCCCCGAAACAAGCTATAATGGTCGAAAGGTCAAATTTGAAAATTTTTGCCTCAAACCCTATCAGCGTAAGGACTTCAGGAGTTTGTGTCCAGTAGTCCATTAGTATTATATGGCTTTAACTCAGGCTCTATAAGACTTTTAGCCATAGCTAGTATGTTTATACGGGGGAAGTCCAGATATAGTCAAGCCATTTCTGTTTTAGAAACTGCGGTTAAAATAGCACAAGAGTCAAAAGAACGTCATTAACTCTCTCAATTTGTTGGGTTTCCTTACGTTACGTCAACCCAACCTACAAGATCGGCGATCGCACTGAAACTGTAAGAATTCGATAAAATCTAGCACTTCCTGTTGTTTTTCAGAAGGCAATTGTCTAACTTTTTCGATGATTAGGTCTTCTTTAGTAATTGCTTGAGTCATGGTCTTATTCTCCTGTTTAAGATTCTTTCTTTCGTTCTGCTAATGCTTCCTTGTCAGTCCAGCAAAAATCAACATAGTGCATAATCGGTATATTTTCTAACATCAGGATCGTGAAATCCTAAAACCATCTGTTTTTTAGGGATTCCCGCTTTTTCTAATTCGTAGGCAATGCCATCTTCTGTGCCATCTCTTTGAATCCATATTTTATCATCGATAATATCAACATGGATTAAGCATCCATGAATTCGTTTATTCTTTTGCCACCCTAAAGAAAGAATAATGTAACGATTGTTTGCATCATCAAATATTGCTTCATTTTTGATGTCTCCATAGGCGTAATCAATATTGAGATATTCTGAAAGGACATCTTTGATGATTTGACGGTATTTTTCGATTAATCTATCCACAATTCATCCCAAATTTCAAAGATTGATTTTTGCTTATTAAATTTCATATGCAATAATCAAGTCAATTATCTGATTCTTATGCTTTCGATAAACTCGAAAATCACTATCTAATGTTAATACGCAACTGCCTGTGATTGACTCACTCATCCTTACTAAACAAGCATCAGCTAACGACATGGGAACATTTTGATAACGATCTATTAACTCCTCAATCTCTGCAATTTCACTTTGAAGATTAAAGGGAATTGTCACAACTCCTTGACGAATAAGTGCAATAACTGTTTCTTCTCCTTTGTAAGTATTTCTGAGTAAAAAACAAGCTTCAACGATAACTGCCTCACAAGTTAAAAGAGGAAATTTTATATTTCTCCATTCATGTTTTGCCCAGTTATGATATTGATCCTGCCGTTTTAGATAAGCAACTAACACGCCTGTATCAAGTAAAACATTCTTTCTCATTTTTTACCCAAAGCTCTTAAATATTCTTTGTTGGTTGATAAATCGCCAGGACCACCATCTAAACAACCAGCAAACTCTTTGGCAGCTTCATAAGCGGAAATGGGTTCTTTTTCTTCTGTGCTTTCTGACTGCTTTTGTAACTGAAACTGTAAGAATTCGATAAAATCTAGCACTTCCTGTTGTTTTTCAGAAGGCAATTGTCTAACTCGTTCGATGATTAAGTGTTCTTTACTAATTGCTTGAGTCATGGTATTATTCTCCTGTTTTAAGATTCTTTCTCGAATTCTGCTAATGTTTCCTTTAAATACAATATAAAACTCTCGATTGGTTGTTGGGTTTCCTTGCGTCAACCCAACTACAAGATCGGCGATCACAAAAAAGCTATGATCGCACTTTCTGTTCAATTAAATGGGCAACTTCTTCAATTTCTTCTGGTGAGTGTGCCATAGGAAATGTTGCAGAAGATGCTTCGGATGTGAAGCGATCAACAAAGGCATAAAAAGCTGTTTTATCGTTAGGATGAGTAACTAAATAAGCTCTTAATTCAGCTTTTGTCATAGTCTTAAAGTCAGTTTTCATTACAAGAACCTCCAACGACCATTGCGGTAGATCTCTATTTCTATGTTATCGCCAGCTAAAATGAAGACATTGCCCGTTCTCTCATCTAGTCGGACAACAAAGATAGGTGTAAAGGTATTGGTGAGGGATTGGCATAGTGTGATACACATGATGCCTTGTTCGGCGGTTGGTAAAATCGTTGCACCTCACAAGCTAGCAATTCCTTATAATCAGATTAGCAGTTATTCAGGTGCAATAGTAGTATCGTAGCAAAATTTGCCGCGTAAGTATCTCCCAACACCCATCTCAAGCGCAGTATGCCGAATTACTGGACTTCCCCCATACAGAAATACTAAAAAATTAACAAAACCCTTACTGCCTGGAGCTTCTCAGAAAAAATTGAAAAGACGCTACTGGGTACATTTTCCCTTTGAAAATGGCTGTACCGTTGACTGTATCTAGAGTAGAG
>NZ_JAPZRB010000228.1:0-16342 GCF_027531105.1 Microcystis sp. LE18-22.4A | reverse complement strand
TCCAATCGGTCAACATTGAAGAAGTTTGAGCGTAGCCTACTCTTTCTTGCTTTTCGTACCAAGCTTGTGTTCGTTCGTGGAGAGCTTTGTTGTAAACTAATCTTACACAGCCCAATGTGCGCCGCAATAGCGACTCTTGTTTTGGTGTGGGGTAAAATCGAAACGAATAGGCTTTTTCCATACCTCACATTCTAACACATATTTTGTAAATGCGCTAAGATTTAACAGCAAAGCCGCCGTAAAACGGCGGGGTTTCAGACCCAAAATTTCCGATGACTCTAGCAAAAATCAATGGTTTGTATAGATTTTGGCCTTGGCTCTAGGAGGAACGTGCTATCCCTACTACATAAATTAATCCCAGTCAAAACCCTTCATATGTGTCTTGTGATCGGTTTACTGACCACCCTGTTAACCGCCTGTGGCGATCGCCTGACGGCTACCAATCTCCCCACTTCCGAAACCCTTCATCTTCCCGTCGTGCAAGGCCGCATTTCTGAGGTTGCCCCCCCGGCCCTAATTCAGGAACTGCGCCCCAGTTTAGATCGTTACGCTCCCCAAGTAACGATTCTCAGTCCTCTGGCCGAACAAGTTTTCGATAACCCTCAGGTGACAGTTAAACTAAAAGTGTCGGAGCTGCCAATTTTCCAAGACGATACCCTGAAATTAGGACCCCACTTGAGCCTAATTGTCGATAATGAACCAGCAGCGGCTATCTACGACCTCAAGCAACCGATTATCCTAGAAAATCTTGCCCCCGGTACTCACACCCTCCGCGTCTTGGCCATGCGGCCTTGGCAGGAAAGTTTTAAAAATGATGGGGCCTTCGCTGAAACAACCTTTCATATTCTGACAAAAACAGGCAAAAATGCCCCTGATAACAACTTACCCCTATTAACCTACAGTAGTCCGCAGGGAATCTACGGTGCAGAACCGATCCTGCTCGATTTTTATCTGAGTAATGCTCCTCTACGTCTGTCCAATACTGCCAACGAGGATAATAGTCTTCAAAATTGGCGCATTCGTGTCACTGTCAACGGTGAAAGTTTTCTGCTTGATACTTGGGAACCGATCTATCTCAAGGGTTTTGCCAAGGGCAATAACTGGGTACAACTAGAATTCATCGATGGTAAGGGAAATAAAATCGAAAACGAGTTTAATACCAGCGTGCGCGTGATTAGTTTTGATCCCTCTTACCAAGACGGCCTTAGTCAATTAGTCCGCGGCGATTTATCCCCTACAATTGCCCGTAGCATTGTTGATCCCAACTATAAAACCATTCCCAGTCTAGAGGAAGAAACCCCCGTTATTGAGCCAGAAAGCCCAATAGTGGAAGAAACCCCCGTTATTGAGCCAGAAACCCCTATAGTTGAGGAAGAAACCCCCGTTATTGAGCCAGAAACCCCTATAGTTGAGGAAATCCCTGTTATTGAGGAGGAAACTCCTGTTATTGAGCCAGAAACCCCTATAGTTGAGGAAATCCCTGTTATTGAGGAAGAAACTCCTGTTATTGAGCCAGAAAGCCCAATAGTGGAAGAAAAACCAGTAGAGACAGAAACAATCGAAAAGGTAGAGGAAACCCCTGAAGCGATCGAATCTCCCTTAACCACCATACCGGAGACAAAGGAGATTAACGAACCGGCCTCTAGTATTTAGCCTCCGGTAGAAGTGGAACCTATTCCCGAACCCCAGAACAATAGCGAGCAAAAAATCACCATTTTCGATCGCATTCAACAAACCTTAAATCGTTTCCAGTTACCCTCTCCCCCAGCAGAAACAGATATCGAACTACCCATCCTCGATCCTGAATTATTCACCAATATCGATCGATCTTAAAGCCTAGCTTCATCCGGTTTTCAGGGAATAGGGTAATGGGGAAGTGGGGAGGTGGGAATTATGAATTAGGAGGTGGGGAGGTAGGGGAATGGGGGAATTTCAACTAAAACCCTAAAACCCTAACACCCTAAAACCCCAACACCCTAAAACCCTAAAAACCCAACCCCCAACCTCCAACCGCTCGATCGAGAAATTATTAAACAAATATTTCGCAATATAGACAAAATTGGGAACTAAGTTATAATCTAGAACGTCTCTAGGTAATTTACTAACTTTTTGCTTGAGGTAATTGTGTTTAACAAAATTTCCCTTGTCGCTGGTTTTGCCGGTTTAGTTGCCCTAACCACCGTTGGTGCTGTACCCGCACAAGCAGGACCGGAAAATAACGAAATCCTGATCAGTCAACTGCGCGGCCATAACACCTACAGAGGTGAGCCGCAACTTAACCCCGGTGACTATGTACTAGGTCGCGTCCGGGGAACCGTGGGTGGAATTCTGTCCATCCAATTGATCAGACCTGTGACAGTGGATGGCAAAGAAATTTTCAGTGGCGACTTTGCTGACGGAACCACCGCTCGTATTGTTGGGGATGCCACCGGTGGTGACGATGTACTATTGCAAGTGGTAGATGGCAAGTTAATTTATGTGGGTAAAGCTCGTCCCTATTGGGTTTCCCGCTTGAAACTAAAATCGGAAACCGCTACCAGCAGCAATCGCTCACAACTTTTAAGAGAACTTAACCAAAAAGAACCCGCTTGGGGACTTCCCGCTTTACCCCCGGAAACCAGAACCTTTACTGAAGTTGCTCCTCAACCCGCTCCCGAGCCTAGTGTATCTCCTATCCGCGGACTTTGGTAGTGGGAAGAAATCAGGAGAAAATTTAATACAAGTGTACCAAGTAAACCCCTCTTTTTTCTATGGAAGGGGGGGTCTTTTTTCGTCAAAAATTGAGAAATAACTGCATTTCAGCCCAGATTCTCGTCATCACATCGGTAAGGGCATGATCACTATCTAATTCGATTAATTTTACCCAAGGACGATTTATGCAATAATGGCGACTATTTTCTAGGGGAATCACCTCATCGGCACGACCATGAATAATCAGGGTGGGGAGCTGCCTGATTAACTTTTCTTGGGGATAATTAGCTAAATCCTCAATAAACTTGTAATAAATCGGCAGAGAACGACGATAACCGTAGTGATAAACCGATAAACTCCCAGATTTTTGCCAATTGGCTAGGGTTTCTGCTCCCAATTGTCCCAACCAAATCGGCCTGAAATTAAAAGCCGGAGCTAATAAAACGAGCCTTTGCACCTGAGAATAAGTTTCTGCCAGCCAAGCTGCCGTTAAACCGCCAAAACTGGAACCAATCAGAGTAACAGGAAGCTGAGATTGTTGAATCAACGGGCCGATTTGGACAATCTGACGAGTGAGAGTTAAGCTAGAAAAGTCATCACCGTTAAGATCGGGAATTTCCATTGCTAAACCCCTCTTTTGCCAACAATGTCTCAAAAATTGCGCTTTTGTTGATTGGGGGCTAGAAGCAAAACCGTGTAGATAAATATATCTGTTTTCAAGGACCGCCATTCTAGAACCAATTAGGGTCTGCTGAAAAAGTTTGCTGGTGGGGGCAGGGTGTGGGGTGTGGGGTGTGGGGTGTAGGGTTTTACCGATTTTGAGGAGGTCAATTACCTAATTTTCGGGGAAAAAGCACCTGAATTTTCCCCCTGATCACCCTCTTGCCTAGCACTTTTGGATTTCAAAAAGGTCTCAAAGTCTTACCCAACAAGATTTTTAGATTTATTCAGCCAACCCCAATTAGATTTCTTCATCTTGCTCTTTGGTAGCACTGGGAGAAGAATTATAAATGGCATCTAACTGCTGACGAGCATCTTCGACAGTGACAGAACGAATCACTAACAGAGGTTCATTAATCAGCTGTCCGGCCTCGTCCAAAAGTTCCGGATGGGAAGTCATGGGATAACCGTAGGGATTATAGGAATTACCCGATTTAGCAGGACGTTTCTGGGAATCCATGCTGACAGTAATCAGACTACGAATTAAGTTATTAATGGTCAAAAAAGCGATAACCGTGAAGGCGAGGATATAGAGTAGGTGTAGCATTGACCAAGTCTCCCATGAATTATGTGTGAATATTCCTAATTGCCAAAACTTTATGCTAAAAATTCGCTCAACTCTCTAGCTTACCAAAAAGTTTCAGGTTAAGCGTCAGTTTGAGGAGATTGATATTCTCCCCAACCCTGTAATCGACGACGACGACTGCTGACACCCCAACACTCTGCCACCAACTGATGCCAAGGCAACAACATCTTGGCCTCGATACCCACCTGACCACCTGTGGTTTTAAAGAGTAAATAAGCCGTGGCCACCTCCTGTTGGGCATTTTTGACTCTTGCCAATAAATCGTTTTGTTCCTCGAGGCTGAGAAAGGATAATCTCTCGGATTCGAGGAGGAGACGGGAACGGGAAAACCAATGGGTGAAATCCTCTAGTAGAGGTTCCAAGATGGTTTTCAGGAGTTCGTTTTCGGTGGGTTGCGAAGGGAACATTATTCTTATAATGACGATTTTGCTTACCTTAATCTTAGCGTTATTTATATTTCTTAACATTGTGACGGGAAAATTTTAAGATTTGCCCCGGCTGTAGGCGGCACTAAAGAAGTCCTGTTCACAACTAAGGGCATAACGATAGGATAAAGAGATATTTTCCGTCATCAGAGCGTATTTATCCGCCAATTCCTCTAACTGGCTTGCTAAAGCGGCGAATTCATCCCCACTATAACTATCAATCCAAGCTTGATAGGGATTCTCAGAAATCGGCTCTAAGGCTAATTGTTGACCCAGATAAGCATAAAGACGCATACAGGGACTCATCGCCACGGCAATCGCACCGATGTCACCCATCCAAGCGGTAGCGAGAAGAAAATCCGTATAGCGACGGGTGGCGTTAGCGGGCTGAACCTTTCTCAGGTCAACTCCCCACTGTAGAGCATAATTTTCGTGTAATTCTAATTCCTTTAATACCCCTGCCGCTAACCGATGAAAGCTAGTAAATCCCTGCCAATCAGGAGCTTTAGCAGCGGCGATACTGTAAGCACGGGCGAAAGATTCCAGAAAAAAAGCATCCTGACCGACATAAAAAGCGAAACAGTCCCGTTTAAGCTCTCCTGTGGCGATACCTCGCACAAAAGGGTGTTCTAGACAAGCTTGTACTAGATCTTGATGGCTGTGCCAAAGTTGCTGACTAAGCATGGGAAAATACTAATTAGGTGGACAAGGTTGGTTAAGTGGGTGGGTGGAATTAAATATAAGATGAATGTAGGTTGGGTTGAAGCATGAAACCCAACGCCCGCATGGGTTACTGAAAATGGGTAAAACCCCACACCCCACACCCCACACCCTACACCCCGTCAGTTCATTTCCTTAACCCAAACTGACGTTAAACCTGTTACAATACAGATAACTAACCAAATTTGAATTAAAAACTATGCGACTTAAGCGATGGGAGTCCCCCCGCCGTCAGGGACGTAACGACAAAGGCAAGGGCGGTTCAGCCCGACAGCGACAACTGAAAAAACAATTTAAAATGCTGTCGAAAAAACTGAAAGGGGGAGAGAGTAACATCTCTCCTCTTTTTTTGTCCCCAGCAATCGCCGCTGAAAAATCTTCCTCTGGGAAACTCTCCGTCTCCTGAAACAGTCCCAGACTTGAGCCACTTTCAGATTAGGAAAAAAAATGAAGCGTACACTTGCCGTCATGACGATGACAGTAGCTTTAACCCTCACCAGTAACCATTCTAGCCTTGCCGGAGCAATCTTCGATCGCATTCAAAAAACTGGGGTAATTACTGCCGGCGCTCGTAAAGATGCTATTCCCTTTGGTTTTGTCAACTCCCAGGGCAAGTGGGTGGGTTACAGCCTTGATATGTTAGAGTTAATTCGCAAAGAAACCGAACGGAAGTTAGGAAAACCAATTAAGTTAAAAATTGTTGAGATTACTCCCCAAAATCGCTTTGAAAAGTTGAAAACAGGGGTCATAGATATCGAATGTGGCTCCACTACTTTTACTTGGAAAAGAGAAAATGAAGTGGATTTTTCCGTTAGTTACTTTGCCAGTGGCACTCAATTACTCACCCGCAAAGGTAGTAATCTCGATGACATCGGTAGCTTGGCAGGCAGACGCATTGGAGTGATTGCCAATACTACTAATGAATCGGTAATTAAAACCCAACAACCCGCCGCTATTTTGGTCAAAGTTAAAAATCGTGGCGAGGGTTTACAAAAACTAGAAACGGGAGAAATTGATGGTTTTGCCAGTGATGGCATTACCCTGGAAGGTTTAAGGAAAAGCGCTAAAAATCCCAATAATTTAGCCATAGTTCCCTCCTATCCCTACGCCTACGAATCCTATGCCTGTACTTTACCCGAAAATGATTCTAAATGGCGCGATACAGTGAATTATACCCTATTAAAATTCATGGAAGGGATCGTTAGTGACCAACAACAAGCGGTGACAATTTATGAACGTTGGTTTGGTGAAGAGGGTGTTGTTCCCTATTCCAGAGAAACTATTAATGATTATTTTCAAGGCATTGTCAACACCTACGAATGGATTCCTTTAACTGTATTTCCCTAAAATCAAAACCTTTTTAGGGAAAGGTTCAAAAAGGCACTCTTGCAAGTGGGAATTATGAATGGGGAAGTGGGAAGTGGGGAGGTGGGTTTTTAAAGGAGGAAGGAAAATTTATTGTAATTTCTCAATGATACTGATAATGATTCTCTTTAGCTGGGGGAGATTGTTTTGAATCACTTTCCAGACGACTTTTTCATCAATTGCCCAATATTCATGTCATGAACTAATTTATCCCGCATACCTGCGATGTTTTTCCAAGGAATATTGGGATAATTAACTCTCACTTCATCAGGAATATTTTTGACTGCTTCCCCGATTATTTCAATTAATTTTACTGCCGAAAGAAATATTTCTATCTTAGTTGAAAATTCTGCAAAGCTTAGATACTGAGTCATCTTTTCTAGTTGACAAATTGCCTCTAGAATGTCTTGCAAGAAATCTCTAAATTCCCGTTGCGTCATACATAAATAACCTCGGATAAAATTCTTTCTCTCCTTCTTCCTTTTAATCCATTTTTACTGATAACATCCGCTTTTACCTTAAGTAAATCACTTAAATAATATTCCAGATCTACTAAATCTAGTAAACTAGGCGGTTCTGTATAATCTATCAGAATATTAACTTCACTATTTTCCTGCACTTCTCCTTTTACATAATCTCCAAAAATACCTAATTCACTGACATGATACTTTTCTTTTACTAAGGACTTAACTTGACCCAAAATCGCTTTAATTTCTTCTAAATTTTTCATGATGCTTACCTTCTAAGATAACGGAAAAGACTTCTACCCTACTGATCAAAATTTTATTTCCTGTATCTGTATTGTAGCAGATATCGGATGAAAGGATAAACCATACTCCTTGAAATCATGGGAATTGAGAGAGTTAGTCCAAAAATACCCCCTCAATTGACTGAATTAAGGGGGCATTTGTCGCAGATATTTATCAAGAAATTCCTCTGATGTTAAACAATCAAAATTAGCAATAATTTTGATTAATTCTCGATTTTAAGACAAAAAAATTTCTGCCGCACCATATTTGGCCGTTAGATAGATAAAAACATCTTCAGAAGGCACTAATTTTTCTGCAATTATCTGACTTGCTTCTGCTTTCATTGCAATCGTTTCTGGTATAAATAAGCAATTAAGATTCTGCCAGATTTGATCTACTATTTTGGCTGCTTTTGCCAACTCGTAAAATTTGGTTAATGATTTCCTGGGAAATAATAACTTTGATTGAAGATTGATTATTGGGGGTATAATATCCTAACCATGTAAGAATTCGCTCTTGTGGTGAGAGGGGTTTTAATTGACCAATAATATAAATATTTGTATCTAAAAAAATTCTCCTCATTCATACCGCTCCTGAAATAGTTCTTGCTTCACTTTACGAATAAGCTCTAAAATCTGTTCATCAGTGTCGATACCTGCTTCTTTAAATGCAGCTTGCATCTTAGTACGAGCTTGTTCAAATTCTACTTGTTCATTTTGATCGGGAACAATAATAACAAGTTCAATCTCTGTGTCTGTTGGCAAATCTTGATGGGGTTGCTCGATAATTAATTGTCCATCTTTGATTTTGGCTTTAGTCTGAATAAATTGCATTTTTAATTTTTCCTCAGACTCAATCTGGTTTATTATATCTATCTTATCATTTTCGAGCGACTAATGTGTAAGAGGAAGATATATAAAAAAACAAAACCCCCTCAACTGACTGAATGAAGGGGCGATCGCAAGTTTTTTATTAATGGTTTTTAGGAGACTTTTGTGGTTTCCTTTTCTGAGGGTTTGGAGGGTTTTAGTTGGCACTTTAGGGTTATCTCCATACTTTCACCCGCATTATATCAAAATGATAATCATAGCTCCAAACAGGTAGATCTAATTCGATTGAGATGATAGCAGTCAAAGCATCAACAATAGTAATAGTTTAATCAGGAAATTGTTTAGCTTTTGCTATAGCGGCGAAATACTGATTTTCTGTCGGATTGATCAGATTAGCAGATTCTCAGCAATTTTGTGTGAAATGATTGGCTTGTTCAAATCCTAATCTATATAGAAGCAAGCTGTAAATTCGGCTAAAACAGCGTCATGATTGATGGATGTGTCAGTATAGCCACTTCCTTTGGGTGCGGGAGATAAGTGAAAAGATTTTTTCGGTTTGGATAAATAGCCTTTCGCTATTAAAAATGATTCTATAGCCGTTTGTACTGTATCAGAAGAAGATACCTTATGCTCTTGATTGTAGGCGGCTAGAGCATTAATTATGGTGGTGGGTAGCTCAATCGTCACCTGTTGCATAACCAAAATCCTCTTGATTTAATCATGTCCCTATTATACAATAAACCCCCTCAACTGACTGAATGAAGGGGCATTTATGGTATTTTTAGAAGCAATTTAGCCTACTTTTGTGGTTTAGTTTTTGTCGGATTTAGAGGGTTTTAGTTTGCGTTTCAGGGTTGAAGCTGCGCCTAATGCACCAAAGGAGCCAATAGCTAAAAGTCCAGCGGTTGAGGAGGGTTCAGGAACTTCTATAGCTCCACGGCAGCTACCGGGGCAACCGCCATAGTAATAGCCTGCCGGGAGGCCGGCGGGGAAGGTGCTACCAAAATCCGACCGGGTGAATACTTGATAATCTTCATTTTCAGTACCCCCTACATGGAAAGCTAAACCTCCAAACGAAAATTTACCGGCTGTATTCCCGGCTGGAAGCACTCCTGGAGCAAAGCCACCATCGGGATTGTAAAGGTTATCCGTCGGCGAGTGACCGATCTTGTCTATGGTTGGAACACCCTTGACAGGTGCATTAAAAACGCCAGAGCCTACGGGAAGTATTGCAGTAATAGGGTTACTGATGCCGCCTTCAGTAACTGTTCCCGTCACGCCAAGGATTTTGTAGCCTGTAAAGGTATAGGCTGGAACCGGGTTTGGTACTGTCGGACCCAGGGGGGAGACGGCGGGGGGGTCCCACCCTGGGTTAGAGTAAGAAGGGGCGTTTATTGTTGTAAGCGTGTCCTCCGTAGTCAGATTTAGATCAAATAAATCACCGTCCGGAAAAGTGTAAAAGACGAACCTGAAGCTAAGTTGAGCAGCCTGAGCAGGACTTGTAGATAGTCCGATGAGTGCAGTGGTTACAGCCGCTCCAAGAATCGCGGCTGAGATGCTGTTTTTCATTTTTTTTCTTCTCAATAGTGCGGTTATCCCCTCCCAGCTAGGTTAGGCAACACCCCAACCCAACTCCAAGGGGAGACAACGGGATTATACACATTCCCCCCCCCACAACTGTATCAAAAGTTACAATTTAATAAATCCTTACATTTTTCTCCCCAACTAGGAATTCAGATTTTGGTTTTTTAATGTATATCGCATCGCTTCTTACAATTGCTGTAAATAACTAGAAGAAAGTGTCCCCAACTGTCGCTGAAGTCGTTGTCTATCAATAAGTAGCTGGTTATAATTAAATTAAAAATATATTTTAGGTTCGATCCCCCCTGCCCCCCTTGATAAGGGGGGTGCCGATCCCCCCTTAGTCCCCCCTTTAATCCCCCCTTAATAAGGGGGGGATCTGATAATTTTTAACGCCTACCTACTTAACAACAATTTGATAACATAAGGCTACTGATTCCTGATTTAAGCCTCCCTGTCCTGCGGGAATAACCATTGTTACGGGGATTTGTGCGCGACGTAAATTACTGGTTAATGGAATTACAACAACAGTGGGACAATAATAACAGGTCGAATACCAGCTTGTTCTGAACCACGACTCGGATTCAAATCAGCTAGATAAATATCCCCTCGCATTTATTGCTTATCCTCTTGTTCAAGGTGAGATAAATAATCGGGTAAAATACTTTCTGAAAAGCTAATATCCTCTTGAGCAAATTCATTTTGTAACGATTGTGCTTCCGCATCTGAAATATGATCCCATTTCTGAAAACGTGAATTTCTTTGTAAGGATTGGGCGAATTCAAGGACTTTTTGCTGTTTTTCTAGCGGTAAAGTCTTAATACTCTGCAAAATCTGGTCTTGAAGATTATTAATATGGGTGATAGACATTTCAACTTTTACTATATTTACACTAGACCGACTATTCTACCACAAAAAACGCTCTTGTTGTCAATTAGTTAGCAACAATTAAATAAGAAGATTTTGAAGGCTTTAGTTATTGGTTTTCCTCAATTTCTTGTGCTGTTTTTAATATGTCTAAATACAATATTTGATTAACACGGAAACCTGCTTTAAAAATCAAATCATCCATTAACGGCTGAATAGTAGGAATTAATCTTCTTCTTTTGGCAATTAATAAAATACCTAAAATTCCAATAGCATTCAATCCTAAACTAATTGCTTTCTTTCTGCCAGGGTTCTCGTCTATAATTACTCTATCAGCATTTGAAGAAATCGCTAAAGCTATCGTTTCTGATTCTCGTCGGTGTAATTCCTTCTGTAATTCTTCTAATAATAACCGATTCTCTAACTCTCGCTTTTCTATCCAAGATAGGGTTTGAACTTCAATAGTGCCAGGAAATGAATAACCTAATCCTGTCATTTCTTCATAAACAGCCACTGGAATAATAATTGTTCCATAGATATCATGGAGCAAGTTAAGATAGCCGATAGCAGCTAAACTGGTAATCGGAGAGGTGTTACTAACAACAATCACAGATCACCTAAGGTTTTTAAGGTTTGTAATTCTTGTTGCCAATCTACACTATCATAATTTACACAAATATTCCTCTTGGCGACTTCTTGACGAAATTCAATTAAAGATAAGTTGGCAAAATCAGCCGCTTTTGCGCTACTGATATGATAATCTCTAAACATAATGATTGCCAGTTCTAGTTGCAACAGTTGCTCGTTTTTTCCTGTTGCTTGTATAATTTCGTTGGGAATCACAATAGTCATTAAAATTTACGATATTTGTATGAACCGCCCCCATTGTATCACAAAAAAATACTTGTGATCGATTAATTAATAAAAATTAATGAATAGAAACATGGACAAAAAATACCCCCTCAACTGACTGAATGAAGGAGCATTAATTCTACTTTGGTAAGCAATTTAGCCTACTTTTGTGGTTTAGTTTTCGTCGAATTTAGAGGATTTTAGTTTGCGTTTTAGGGTTGAAGCTGCGCCGAGAGTGCCAAGGGTTAATAAGCTGAGGAATGTAGAGGGTTCAGGGGTAGCGACAGCTTCAAGTGCGTCAATGTTCTCAGTTCCTGGTTCTAATCCCGTCCAGTGCTTTACTGTGTTCTTGACATTGAAAGCTGTATCCCAGACGTGTCCACCGTGGATGAGAAACTTCGCTGAAGGTTCAGTTGATAGCCAAACAAAGATCTCCCCACCATCTAAGTCTTGTGAGGGATCGTTGTCAGTAATAATGCCATCGTTATTTCCATCGATTGGTTTGAGGCTAAAGAGGATGTCGTTTTCCCATGTCATCAGTCCATCAAGGTCAATCTTCGCATCGGTGATATCTAAACCTGGAAAAAGAGGAGTGATTGCACTGGCGATATCCGCTTTCAGAAAGAGACAATTCCCATTACTCTTGAATACACTACATCCCAAAGGATCGCCGAAAAGGGAGTAACGGTTAGCATCATCTACAGGTATTTCAGGACCTTGTAGCAGCACATCGTTGACTCTATCTTCTAAAGGCACTGTCTCATCTTGAACCGGCGCCCAAAGTTCTAAACCTTCCACGTTATTTGGTTCAACTTGGTTGATCTCTGCTGGTGTCGCCCACACCCCTATCTCTTTGTACGGGAAAGGCAAAAGTACTTTATGGTTAGGACGTTCATAGAAGATGTAGTTATCGAAAGCCGTGCGCGGTCCTCCGGGCAACCCAGTCGAAAACACGAGTGGAACTAAATCTTCGATCACTTCATAGAAGAGTAAATCCTTCCGGTTAGCCAAGGCATCGACCTGGAAAGGATCGGGTGCTGCAATGCCAGATTGAGGATTCCAAAGACCGAAAAAGTTACTCGTGTTGGTTGTCCCACCTGTCCCATCCCAGGCAATTACTTGACCAGGATTAGGGGTATGTAAGGGATTTCCATTCCTGTCTGGATCTTCGGAGTACTCCTTTCCTGGAACTTGAGGGGGAAATGGTACCTCTTTTCCACTGGGATCGACAAAGGGGCCGGGGGAGTTAAATGGTCCTGCCAATACCTGGGATGGGGCTACCGTGACACCCAGTAAGAGCCAGGAAGAAAACAAAAGTTTATGAGTGATTTTCATGATTATTGCTCCAGCAGATTTCGTATTGCGATTATCCCCTCGCCGCTAGGTCAGGCAACAGCCCAACCCAACGCCAAAGGCGGATGGCAACAGCTTACACAACACCTATTCCCTAGGGAATCTATCTTGAGAATGATTTGAAATATGCTAAGTTGAGATACGATATCACGATCGCATCTAGTCAGTACCATGAGTGAAATTAGCATCGGGGGAAAAGTCCGTCTGATTGCCATTCCCCCTTACCTGAAAACCGCCGATCCTATGCCTATGTTACGGCCGCCGGAGCTACTCAATATCGACGATATCGGCACGGTGATCGATCGCCGGCCGGGGGGTTATTGGGGTGTAAAATTCGATCGAGGCTCATTTCTGCTCGATAGCAAATATTTGGAAGCCATTTAAACCAGTTAAGTGTATCGCAGTCAAGACAACTTTGATAAATCACAAGCAAATCTAAAGAGTTAATTTATGTCTAATACTTTTCTATCGATCATTATCCCGATGCGCGAGGGATTTGGCGAATATTGGCTAGGAGAATTATTGAAAGTCAAGGGAGACATAGAATTTATTTTAGTTCATCCTCCCGGGGTTAAACCTTCCCCAGTCAATGATCCACGCATGAAACAGATTGTCTGTGCTTTACGAGGTGAAATTATTCAAAGAAGTACAGGATTTTTAAATGCCAGAGGTACTTATATTCTCACAATCAATTGCGATGAATATTTACACCCTGAGATCGTCACCTTAGTTAAAGACTATTTTGACCGCTTTCCCAATAGTTGGGTATTGCGATTAGCCAGATGTGAATTTCCCTACGGTGAACGAGAAAAATTAGAGAGTACTTGGCCAACAATTCCCGATGTAAAAAGTTTAGCTATCTGTAGCAGAAGAGAAAATAATAGTAACTTATTTAAAGAGAATAATTATTTATTAGAAGCACCGATCGCTCCTTTAGATAATCCTTTTAATCCTAGCGCCCTGATCGGGAAACGTCGAGATCACAAGGGCCCTCACATGGAAAACTTTGATAAAAAAGTTTGGAAAAACGAACTGGTACAACCGGCAGTTAAAGAGATTACCGCTTCCATGAGTGTCACCGGTCCGATTAAATATATTCCCTTTTGGTGTTTAGATAGATTACTAGGTTTATATATTCAGGCCAAGTTTTTTGAGCAAGGTAAAACTATCGGTCATTGGCTGCCAGAAATAGCCGAACAACTGCGGATTGAAGATAATCCTCCTGAGTATAAAAGAACTAAACGTTTTTACTTTATTGCCGAGGTGATTCTCCTGAAAAATTTCCCTAAATATGGTTATCTTTGGAATTTAATTCTCGCTCAAGCGACGGAAGTACCCGGACGAGCTATCGATTCCCTAAAACGCAAATTCTTGCCAGAAAAACCTTCTATATCCAAGTGATCGGTAATCCAGAATAATAATAACCTAAATTTATGGAACTATGCTCTGTTTCCCAATCTAACACCTGTTCCACACGCTGATAAATTGCCGCAGCTTCCTCACTAGAATTGCCGATACAAGTTAACCCTAATTTACCAAATTCCGACAGCGCACCCATGAGATGAAAAACTGTTCCTGTTTTACTGCTACTATCAAAATGCAAGTGATGTTTAGCAATAATATCCATTAAATCATCGGGAAGTAAACCTTTGTATTGGGGTTTGTGGAGATTATCGGAGGCAATATAATACTTTTCTTGGTGAGGTTGACTGAAAAATAATCCAGTTTCTTGATCGTATTTACCATTAGTTAAAAGCTTCAAAGTCATAAAAGGATGGGTGGTTCCTCCTTTTCGCAGATTAATTTCGATCGCCTGTAAATCCCAGACTAAAGTTTCTGGATTTTTCACAGCGACGAAATCAACTCCATAGCGTTCAATTGCTCCCTTTGCTGCCAGAATTTCCCCTATTTTTAGGCCTAATTCCTGTAATTGTAGGCGATAATTTTCATCGGCAGGAAAATGACAACCTAGATAAATTTGACCATCGGGACCGCCTAAAATTTGATCGTGAGTGGAAAGAATATTTACTTCTCCCGTGGGTGTAATATAACCTTGCACACTCGGCGATCGCTTTTCTTCTCCTTCAATAAAAGCTTCGACAATTGCCCCTAATTCAGCAATTCTGCCAGAAAAACTGTCCCAATTTTCATCCCTTGCTTGAAAACTCATCTTCTCTAATTGTTTAGCCAAGAGATTGATTCTCTCGCTTAAATCTAGACTGTTACTATCAACAATTCCCCCTAAAGGACGTAAATCTAAAACTGCATTTCCTTCTCCCGATAACCCCTCATTTAACTTAACTACCATGCGTTTTAGTTGCGGTTGACGAGACCACAAACTAGCGGCTTCGTATAACAAATCCTTGACCGTATTTACCTGTAAACTACCGTCAGGATGGGGAATATTGCCTTGACCAAAAATCTCGCGACTGCCACTTTTAGAACCCCAATACAATAAATCTGGACTACAGGCAAATAAAGGAATATCTAATTGTAAAGACAATTCTCGCTCTAAATTAGTAGAATTAAAACAAACCATGTAGGCACGATCTCGACGCAACGCTTGCCGGATTCTTGCTACTAAGCGCGGTCTGTCCAGAATTTTTTGGGTTAAAGGTTGAAAAGAGTTATCGTGAGTTGTCAGTAATAACAGACGATTATTAGCATGGGAAAAAGGAATCCCGGGCAACAATTGCAGGTAATAATCAATCACCATCCGCGCCAGTGGCTGCGCTGTTACATAGATTAAACGGGTTTTCGGGTGTCGCAACCGAATCAGAGAAAATAATAATCTTTCTTCGTAATGTAAAAAACCCGCCACTTTTTGACCGACTCTCTGATCGATACTAAAAGAAGGGACAACTAGAATATCATAATCGTATTCATCCGATTCGAGAACGTTTTCTCCCTGCCAAATCTCTTTTAGTTTTTCTTGTAATTCTTGATACCGCAGCCGCTTTTCTAGCATCAAATCTCTATCTAACAGCATGGTTTGTCCCACCTCTGTGGTTGCAGATACCTGTATCTTATCGATTTTGAGAGCCTGTCGTCTCCAGTGTCTTTCTTTTCTTAATATTCCGTTCTATTAAACCTACTCAAATCTACTCATGAGCAAATTTGACGTTAACTTCCTGCTTCACTGTAGTAGTGTCGGCACTATCTACTCTACAAGCTGACACGGTGGAACTCACCGCCAAAGAAGCTAGATTTAGACTAGCGTTCAAGTCTCGACCGCAAACTACATGGCATTGTTCACACTCAAAAACTCTTTCAGTTAAAGATAGAGACTCTTTCTTGTACCCACAATTGGAACAGGTTTTACTACTAGGAAACCACCTATCGGCTATGATTAATTCCGAACCATACAACTGAGTTTTATAATCAAGTTGTCTTCGGAACTCGTAAAAACCCATATCCTGAACGGCTTTAGCTAATTTGTGATTAGCCATCATCCCAGACACATTTAAATCCTCAATTACTATCTGGCCGTGGTTCTTGGCTAAATAAGTGGTGAGTTTATGTAACGTATCTTTACGGATATTAGCTATTTTAAAATGAAGTTTAGCTATTTGCCGTTGGGCTTTGTTCCAATTATTTGAACCT
>NZ_JAPZRB010000072.1:0-13521 GCF_027531105.1 Microcystis sp. LE18-22.4A | reverse complement strand
TATCAATAATCAAGATTATTATACCTACATGGAAACGGTGCGTTTATGGCTGTCAGATTATAGTATTTACACCTATCCCGATGTGATGGTGATTAAAGGTCAACCTCTCTATCAAGGGAATAGTCAATCTAACGTGATCAATCCTTTAATTATTGTCGAAGTTCTCTCTAATTCTACCCAAGCTTATGACCGAGGGGATAAGTTTAAATTCTATCGTTCCTTGCCAACTTTTCAGGAATATATTCTGATCGAACAATCTAGTTATAGTGTGGAACGTTACTATAAACAAAAGGATGATCAATGGTTAATTGATTTCGTCACGGGGGAAAATGCGGTTTTACAATTGGTGTCGGTAGATTGGCAGATTTCTTTTCAAGATTTATATCAAAGAGTAAATTTCGACCTAGCAGAAACCTAAAATTAACAGAAAGGTGAAAAAGAGTCGCTATCAAGAAACTCATCATTTAATTAGCTTGGCAATAAATAGCTAATCTTTTTTGGTATAATAGACGGACTACTATTGTTAAATCTATGGAAGCTCTAGATTTTTCCGATCAACTACAATGGACCGCAGAAGCAAAAGCAAAACTAAAAAATATTCCCTATTTTGTTCGTTCCCAAGCGCGTCAAAGGATAGAAGAATTAGCTCGTCATGCCGGTTCCGATCGAGTTACCGTGGAAATGGTAGAACAGGCTAGAATAGAATTCGGACAGTAGATTTTTAGCCGCCAATTTGGGACATAGTACGGGTATAAATGCCACTTGATGTGCCGGAATCACGCAGTTTAAAGTTTATTTCTGCCTTCAGTTCTATTAATTCCCGCACTCTTTCCCTGATTTCTGCTGGCGAAATTCCCTGACGGAGGGCAGTTTTTAGGTCAATTTGTCCGGTTTCGTTGAGGAGACAGGGACGCAACCAACCATCGGCCGAGAGACGTAGGCGGTTACAGCGATCGCAAAAACATTCCGACATCTGACTGATAAAGCCGATTGTACCCTTAGCCCCCGGAATTTGAAAAACATCGGCTGGACCATTTCCCCGCACTTGACCCTCATTTAAGCCCCATTTTGCCCGAATTCGCCCCCTTAATTCCTCGTTCGCAATCCAAGCTTTTTCTTGAAATAAATCACCGTTACCGATGGGCATAAACTCGATAAAACGGACGTGCCAACGCTTCTCGATGGTCAAAGCCGCTAAATCCTCCACTTCTGCCTCATTTATCCCCGGAATCACCACCACATTCAATTTTAAGGGGTCAAAACCCACCCTCTGGGCCGCTTGAATACCTGCCCAAGTTTTTTGCCAACGACTCCGGCCGCGATTACCGATAATCTTATCGAAAGTGTCGGGGTCGAGGGAGTCCAAACTGATATTAATCCGTCTTAGTCCGGCTTCATACAACATTTCGGCTAAATTGTCAAGTAAATAGCCATTGGTGGTCAGAGCTAAATCGCTAGTGGCAGATAAAGAGGCGATATCGCGCACAATCTCCACTACTTCGGGATGTAAGAGAGGTTCCCCACCAGTAAGGCGAAATTTGCGGAAACCGAGGGGAATAAAGACATTTTTGACTAAAGTAATAATTTCCTCCCGGTTGAGTAAATCTTGCGGTCGAACATAGGCCAATTCTGCATCTTCAGGCAGACAATACTGACAGCGAAAGTTACAGCGATCGATTAAACTAATCCTGAGATAGTCGATTTGGTTCATGTTCACGGGCAAATACCGTTATAAAACTTCATGAATTTATCATAACAATTCCGGCTCGATCGATATCTAGACATCGGCTACATCTAGATTTTAGTCTATGATGACAATAGATTTCCTCAATGGCAAGGGCAAATAATGATTGGTAAATTTGATAATTTTTCTTGATTGTACTTAAGTAGGTAGGCGTTAAAAATTATCAGACACCCCCCTTATCAAGGGTAGGGTTGATTCATGAATCAACCCTACCTTATCAAGGGGGGCAGGGGGGATCGAACCTAAAATCCATTTTTAATTTAATTATAACCAGCTACTTAACACCGGAAAGAAATATTAACCAATCCTCTAGATATAGACAAACAGAATACTATCTAAATTGAGCGAGCCAGTAATGCTATGATCAAAAATTAATTATCTTGAGATGGTAATTTGTGTGATGTTACCTTTTTTACTACCCATTGCCCAAACTCCTCCTATTGTAGAAATAATTCGACCGGTGCAGGTCCGTCCTTTACCGAATCAACTAGATCAAGTTCCCGTTTTTAATAGTAATAGTCCCGAATTATTGCTAGGAGAAGGGATTTTGCTTTCGACTTTTCCCCCCCAAGAGAAAAGTTTTCCCTCGGCCCATTTAAATTATGCTTTTCAGGGACGCTTTGATATTTTTGCCCACCATATAGCGAGGGGGAGTTTTCCCGATAATTTACGCAGCCTTTATCTGGGTATATTACTCCACAATCCTAGTTCTAATCCCGTGACCGTTAAAATTCTGCAAGGAGCTAGTTATTTGAGTCAACCCGATGCAGCTTTTATCGATTTACCCGCACAAGTGGAAAATAATCAGGGGACGGTTTTTGCTGGGCCGGGAAGTCGGGTAATGGGGGATATTTTAATGGGGCAGCGTCAGGATATTTTTCCCGATAGGATTATTATTCCGGCGGGGGAGAGTGTTATGGTCTTAAATGCGGCGATTCCTGTGCGCGATTTGACTCCCCCTTTAAACGGTAGGTCCACTTATCTCCGTCTGGAAAGTGACGGTCTTCTCTACGCTGCTAGTTTAGCTCTTTATGCACCCTTAGACGAAAATGGGCAGGAAAGACCCCCAAATCTGACAGAATGGGAAAATCTGCTGGAAAAAGGCAATTTATCGACTCCGCGCGATCGAGCGCCCACTCCTCCCCATAGTCAAGGACAGATAATTTATGGACGGGTAGCGGGGGTGTCCCAAGGTTCAGCTTGGCCAGCCCGATTGGTCGATCGAGCTTCTTTATGGTTAAATATTCCTGATTCTGGTCAATCTATAGCCTATGGGATTAGCACCCTACCCGGGGGCAAATTGGGAACGGAACAAAATCAAAGTGCTAGTATGTTAGTTCGCTATCCCGATACGGCCTATCAAGCTCATGGTAATTACGGTGTGGAATATAGGTTAAGTTTACCTCTATTTAATCGAAGTGATGAGGCGAAAACGGTGACTATTGCGCTAGAAACACCGATTAAAGAGGATGTTATTGGGCAGGGTTTGCGTTTTCTCGATCCGGCTGCCCCACAAGTGTTTTTTCGGGGAACAGTAGCCGTCAATTATAGCGATGACCAAGGACAGGCACAAAGCAGATTTTTCCATCTCGTCCAAAGACGCGGACAAGAGGGGCAATCTTTAGTGACTCTGACTATTCCTCCGGGGGATTGGCGTATAGTACAGGTAAATTTTTTATATCCACCCGATGCAACTCCTCCGCAGGTTTTAACGATTAAGACCGAGTAGAACAAATTTAAAATTGTCCGTTAACGATCGCAATATTCCATTGACCGTCTTGGTTGGTTTCAAAGGCAATTTGGCGACCATCACCGCTAATGGTGGGATTGCGGACGCTTCCCCGCAGGTTAGCGGTTAACAGGGTTGCACGGGATCGGGAACGATCATAAACCATGACATCACTTTTACCGCGTTCGCTGGAGACATAGGCAATTAAACGACCGTCAGCATTTAAAGATGGCTGATCTTGGCTAGAATCGCCACGATTTAGGTTAGGAAGATTAACTAAGCGCTTTTCTTGCAGATCGAATAAATATATACTACGACGACCGGAGCGATCGGAAGCGAAGGCTAAATAGCGACCATCAGCACTATAACTGGGGAATTGATCGGGAGCAAAACTATTTAAACCACCGGCGGGAACTTGAGGAGTGATCAAAAGAGGAGAATTACAGCCACTTATCCCCGATAACAGCCCAAAAGAGGCCAAAAATCGCCCCAGCCAGACAAAAAATTTTTTTTCTTTCATCTTGACTTTTGACCCCAAATGTGCTAGTAACTTTCTTCCTTGCCGACGGTTTTGAGGGTAAGTAGTTGATTGCCTTGACTGAGACTATCGGCGATCGCTTCTCGAATCGGCAGGTCAATAGTGGTTTCAGCGAGGATTTCTTGGGCTTTTTGCCGCAAATCTGCCCCAGTATCGGCATCTACTTGGTCTAGATCGAGTAATTCTTGCGATAGCTGTTCGATCGAATTCGGGTTAGTCATAGCTCAGGCTCCCAACAAGCTTAATTACAATCCCATGGTAAAGAGGATCCCTCTCTACCATGGGATTTTTTGGCTTTAATTCAGGATTGATCCCAATCCAACTTTAAAAACCCAGTTATGAATTGTTTCCCACTTCCCCACTTCCCTCAAAAAAATTTTCCCAGAGGTGCTTGACATAACCCTAATGATGAAGTTACAATCAGGAATGTGGCAAAAATGGGATTGTAGTTCAATTGGTTAGAGCACCGCCCTGTCACGGCGGAAGTTGCGGGTTCGAGCCCCGTCAATCCCGTAGAAATCTAGATTAGAGTCGCCCAGGGCCAGTAAACCTGTGGGCAGTAGGGTAAATAAACACGATCCTACTGCCTAGATTGGTTCTAATTTACCGATAAACCGGCATTAGCTTGAATATAATCGGGTAATTCAATCTTTACCGGTTGTACCCGCCAGATTTCCTCGCAGTATTCCCGAATCGATCGATCGCTAGAGAATTTTCCCATGCGGGCCACATTAAGAATCGCTAAACGACTCCAATGTTCTTGATCTTTATAAGCGTGACCGACTCCTTCCTGACAGTCGATATAGGATTGATAATCGGCCAGTAACATATAGGGATCATTGTAGATAAGATTATCCACAAACGGACGGAATAAACTACTATCACCCCGGCTAAAAAATCCCGAACCAATGAGGTCTAATACTGCCCGCAATTCTTCGTTATGGTAATAGTATTCTTGGGGATTATAACCGGCGGCTTTCTTAGCATAAACCTCCTCGGTTGTCAAGCCAAAAAGAAAGAAATTTTCCGCCCCCACCTGTTCACGAATTTCGATATTTGCCCCATCGAGAGTGCCGATAGTTAAGGCCCCATTCATGGAGAATTTCATATTACCGGTTCCAGAAGCTTCTTTCCCAGCCGTGGAAATTTGTTCGGACAAGTCGGCAGCTGGATAAACTCGTTGACCGAAGGTGACATTATAATCGGGTAGGAAAACCACTTTTAAACGTCCTCCAATCGTCGGATCATTATCGATCACTTCTGCCACAGAATTAATCAATTTAATGATTAATTTCGCCATAAAATAACCCGGGGCTGCCTTACCACCGAAAATAAAGGTACGGGGGGTAATATCGAGATTGTGATTATTTTTGAGGCGATGATAGAGAGTGACGATATGTAAAACGTTGAGATGTTGCCGTTTATATTCGTGAATGCGTTTTACCTGCACATCAAAGAGGGTACTAGGATCAACTTTAATGCCGACTTTTTTAGCGATATAATTGGCTAAATCTGCCTTAATATCGTATTTAATTCGTCGCCAATAGTCCCGAAACCCCCCATCATCCACATAGTTTTCTAAACCGCGTAAATCCTCCAGATGTTTAATCCAATTTTCGCCGATTTTTTCTGTAATCGCAAAAGTCAAGCGGGGATTACTAGAAACTATCCAGCGCCGGGGAGTAACTCCATTGGTTTTGTTGCTAAACTTTTCGGGAAAGAGTTCATAGAAATCGCGCAGAACATCTTTTTTCAGTAATTCTGTATGGAGGGCTGCCACCCCATTAATTGCCTGGGAACCCACACAGGCAAGGTGAGCCATACGGACGTATTTTTCGCCGCTTTCATCGATTATAGATAAACGGGACATTTTGCCGTCATCATGGGGATAAATAATGCGAATTTTATCCAAGAAACGATGGTTAATTTCATAGATAATTTCCATTAATCGGGGGAAAAGACGACCAAAAATACTCAAAGGCCATTTTTCTAAAGCTTCTGGCAAAAGAGTATGATTGGTATAGGCGAAGGTATTTTGAGTAATAAACCAAGCTTTATCCCAATCGAAATGATGCACGTCAATTAACAAGCGCATTAACTCAGCCACCCCGACGGAAGGGTGAGTATCATTCAATTGTACTGACCATTTTTGATGAAAATTATCGAGACTGGGGTTTTCATGTAAGTGAATACGAATCAGATCCTGTAGGGAACAGGAAACAAAGAAATATTGCTGTTCTAAACGCAGTTCTTTGCCTTGAATTGGTTCATCGTTAGGATAGAGAACTTTACTGATATTTTCCGAGTGAACTTTATTATCCACCGCACCATAATAATCGCCGCGATTAAAGCGACCAAAATCAAAAGATTCACAAGCTTCTGATTTCCAGAGACGCATGGTATTAGCGGTGTTAACTCGATAGCCGAGAATTGGGGTATCGTAGGGAATTCCTTTGACTACATAATCGGGAATCCAATGACTGCGATAATTACCATTTTCGTCGGTATAGGATTCGGTATAACCGCCAAATTTTACCTCTACCGATGATTCCGGTCGGGCAATTTCCCAGGGATTTCCATACTGTAACCACTTATCGGTTATTTCTACCTGCCAACCGTCGTGGATTTCTTGATCAAAGATACCAAATTCGTAGCGAATACCGTAACCAATAGCTGGAATTTCTAGGGTAGAAAGGGAATCGAGATAACAGGCAGCTAAACGACCTAAACCACCATTTCCTAACCCCGGTTCTTCTTCTTGGGCAATTAATTCTTCTAGTTTTAATCCCGATTCGCTGACAGCTTTCTGGACCTGTTCGTAGATACCGAGATTAATTAAATTATTAGCTAAATGGGGACCGACTAAAAATTCGGCCGAGAGATAACAAACGGTTCTGACATCTTTTTTTAGATAGGTTTGTTGGGTGGTTAACCAACGCTGCAATAAACGATCGCGTATGGTATAGGCCAGGGCCATATAAAGATCGTTTTTGCTGGCTAATTCCGGTAATTTACCTTGAATATAGAGTAAATTATCCCTTAAAGCCCGTCGGATAGTTTCTGTGTCTAATCCTGTTCTGTCGTCTTCGATGATAATCGGACAAACAAAAGTTGACTCTGGAGATGGATTCATAGGAGCATTTTTACTGAAGATTTACTGCTCTTAGTCTAAAATAACCCGACCCCAAATTCTATCAAGAAAAGCTTAAATATTGACTAAGATTAAGGTATAGTAATAATAAAGTTAAGGTGATTAAATGTCAGTTACCGATAGGAAGCGAAAATAGGGGAAAGTCTGAGCAATGCGTGCTTTTGTGACGGGTGGGACGGGTTTTATCGGGGCGAATTTAGTGCGATTGCTTTTAGTTGAAGGCTACCAAGTGCGCGTCCTCGTCCGTCCCCACAGTAATCTCAGAAATTTGTGGGGTTTAGACGTGGAAATTGTCTGGGGTGATTTAAATGATGAGAACTTATTTAAATTAATGGTCGGATGCGAAGTTCTCTTTCATGTAGCGGCGCACTATTCTCTCTGGCAAAAGGATAGACATCAACTCTACCAAAACAATGTTTTAGGCACAAGAAATGTTCTAGAATCGGCGCATTTAGCGGGAATTGCCAGAATAGTTTATACCAGTTCCGTGGCCGCCATTGGAGTGGGTAAAAAGGGTGAAAGTGTCGATGAAACTTATCAAAGTCCCGCCCATCAATTAGTGGGTTATTATAAAAAATCGAAGTATTGGGCAGAACAGGAGGCATTCAAAGCAGTACAAAGAGGACAGGATATCGTTATAGTTAATCCTAGTACGCCCATAGGAGCATTTGATATCAAGCCTACACCCACCAGCGACATTATTCTCCGTTTTTTGCGGCGAAAAATGCCCGCTTATGTGAATACGGGATTAAATCTAATTGATGTGCGCGATGTGGCCTGGGGACATTTATTAGCTTTAGAAAAGGGCAGAACTGGCGAAAGATATATTTTAGGTCATCAAAACACTTCTTTAAAAACTTTGTTGACAGAATTAGCCGAAATTACCAGCATAAATGCCCCGAAAATTGTTTTACCTTTTTGGATTCCTTTACTAATAGCTTGGTTAGATGAAAAAGTTCTTCCTGTCCTCGGAAAATCCCCCTCTATACCCCTTGATGGCGTGAAAATGTCAAAACAGTCCATGTACTACGATTCCTCGAAGGCAGTGCAAGAACTAGGCTTACCGCAATCGCCGATTAGACAAGCTTTAGCCGATGCCGTCAATTGGTTTCAAACCAATGAAGACATTACTTATTAACACTGAGTAGGAAAGGAAAAAGATGGTCTCAATTGTGCTGAAATGCTTAAGTAGTTAGGTGTTAAAAGTTGTCAGACACCCCCCTTATCAAGGTAGTAGGGTTGATTCATGAATCAACCCTACTATGAATCAACCCTAGGGACAGGGGGGATCAGACGCAAAATCTATTTAATAATTCATCTAGGAAAACCTGTTCTTGCTAAAATAACTCCAATTTTAAGCGCAATCATCCCCCCAAAAACACTGCCGAGCCAATAAATTAAACCGAAAGTCATGTTTCCCTGCTCTAAAAACTTGTTGACTTCCAAACTATAGGTGGAAAAAGTTGTATAGGAACCACAAAAACCCGTGGCAATCATCAATCCTAATTCTGGGGCAATTATGCGAATATTTTCCCTAACCATAGTAAAGATATAGGCAATAACTAAACAGCCAGAAAGATTAACAAAAAATGTTCCTAAAAATCCCCATTCTTGACCGAAAATACTTGTAATTAATTCTCCGATATAAAAACGACTCAAAGCCCCAAAAATAGCCCCAATCGCCACGAATAAACTATAACGTCCCCTGAAAAAATTCATGCTGTCTGTCCTGCCCTTAAATAGTCAATAAAGTGGAGAATTAACCTAGAAAAACTTGGGCAATGGCTGCCCCGATTCTCACGGCAATCAATCCGAAAATGATACTAGCAACGGCAAAAACAAGACTGAGAAAATTTTGTTGATTGCGCCAGAGGATCAGGATATCTAAACTATAGGTAGAAAAGGTGGTATAAGCTCCTAAAAATCCCGTTCTCACCATTAAATCTAGTTGGTGGGAATAAAAGGGAACACTGGGTAAAATAGCCCAAAAAAAGCCGATAGCTAGACAGCCAGTTAAATTAATAATAAAGGTTCCATAGGGAAAGCGCAAGCCGAATTTTGCTTTTGTCCATTCGGTAATATGATAACGAGATAACGCCCCCGGAACCGCTCCTGCTACAATTGCGAAAACATCGTTCAAATCTGACATTGTCTCTAATTTTTTTGCTATCTTTGCCTAGGCTCTATGATAATTGATGCGGTTATCGATCGCATGGCCCATATTTTCAGGGGTGTTATTGTTGAGGACAACCCTCTGACTTTAAAATAAAGGGATGAAAACTCAACCGCGTAAACGTTTTGGACAACATTGGTTAAAAGATGAATCGATACTCGATCGCATCATCAGCGCCGCTAATTTACAATCAGAGGATCGGGTATTAGAAATCGGACCGGGTACAGGCATTTTAACCCGTCGTCTTCTCGATGGCGCTCGATTGGTTGTCGCTGTAGAAATCGATCGAGATCTATGGACAATTTTAAATAAAAAATTTGGCCAACAAGATAACTTTCATCTCATCCCAGGCGACTTTCTTACCCTTAAACCCGAGCAACTGCCGCCAGTTAATAAGGTAGTGGCTAATATCCCCTATAATATCACCGGTCCGATCCTCGAAAGGCTCCTCGGTTCGATCGCCCATCCCTTCACCCCCCCTTACCAGAGTATTACCCTCTTAGTCCAGAAAGAAGTCGCCGAAAGATTAGTCGCTGTCCCCTCCACCAAAGCTTACAGTGCTTTGAGCGTCCGCATTCAATACCTTGCCGATTGTCAATGGATTTGTGATGTACCCCGGCGGGCCTTTTCCCCACCTCCCCAGGTAGATTCGGCGGTAATTCAGCTTTTACCCCGTGTTTTGCCGAATAATGTCAGTAATCCAGCCTTTTTGTCCACTTTAATTAGCTGGGGTTTTGCCAACCGGCGCAAAATGTTACGCAATAATCTAAAAAATTGTCTGGATAGCGATCGATTAAGCCAAATCCTGACACAATTAGAGATTAATCCCCTCGCTCGCGCCGAAGATCTCAGTTTATCGCAATGGATTGACTTGGCGGAAAAATTAGGTCAATTGCCAAAATTTTAGATTTTTTTCCTTGACAAATGCACAGTTATACCCTTCTAGCCCCCGCTAAAATTAATTTATATCTAGAAATCGTTGGCGATCGCCCCGATGGTTTCCACGAGTTAGTGATGGTGATGCAGACGGTGGCATTATGCGATCGCATCACTCTCCGGCCCAACGGATTGCAGGAATTCCGTCTCTTTTGCCATCATCCCCTCGTCCCCCAAGATAGCAGTAATCTCGCCCATCGCGCCGCCACTTTGATGGCGAGGGAATTCCCCCGCATCTTTGCCAATTACGGCGGCATCGATATCAGCATCGACAAATATATTCCCGTGGCTGCCGGTTTAGCGGGGGGGTCCACCAACGCGGCGGCGGTGTTAGTCGGCATCGATTTAATCTGGGAATTAGGCTTAACCCGTCCGGAATTAGAAACTTTGGCGGCAAGATTGGGCTCCGATACTTCCTTTTGTGTGACAGGAGGAACGGTTATCTGTACGGGAAGGGGAGAAATTCTCGATCCTATCGCTCCTCTAACCGGATTATGGGTGATTTTAGCCAAATACGATCATTTATCCGTTTCTACACCCTGGGCCTACCAAAGCTATCGGCAAAAATTTCAAGATACCTATCTGTCTTCTCCAGAGGAATTTCATCACCGTCGTCAGCAGGTGAGTTCTGGGGCTTTGGTACAAGCGATCGCCCAGAAAAAACCGGCCGCTATCGGCAAATTTATCCACAATGACCTCGAAAAGGTGGTTTTACCCGAATTTACCCTCGTAGCCGAGTTAAGACAGGTTCTGGGCGATTTAGGCGGCTTGGGAACGATGATGTCAGGCTCTGGCCCGACGGTTTTTACTCTCTGTTCATCTCAGGAAGTGGCGGAAACTATCGTTAAAGAGGCCCGGGAAATTCTCGTCGCTCCCGATCTACAATTTTGGATAGCTCCAATCACCGATACAGGCATTCAAGTGACTTGAGAAAATGACAATTAACCGCCTTTACCAAGATAACCAAACTCGCGGAATAATTGCCTCTCGATCGCTCATTTCTCGCCTTAAAATTTGCCAAACCTGCTGAAACCATTGTCGCACTTCACCGCTAGAATTGCCCCGATAACGACACAAAAGACCATCTCCTAAAGTGCTAGTAACTCCCATCTCTCCTTCTAGGGAAAAATCTCTCACTTTCTCAATTAAATTTCTGCCCACCGGTTGACCGATATAAACTAAAGTACCGATCAGGGCGCTATCATTTAAACCGGAAAATCCCTCGATCATTTTACCACCCAACAGGCAGGAGCGATCAAGCCATAAAGGTTGTCCAGATCGCCAAATTTCCCAATTAGAATGCCATTCTCCCGCTAAAAATTTCTCCCCTCGCGCACTGCGACCAAAACGGGTAATTTCCCATCCCAACCAACTGCTATTTTCCCCTAAATCCACTCGTAAATGTTGGCGAAATGCCGCCCCATTAAAGATAATTGTTTCTTGAGGTAGCCATTCTAAACTGGCATTGTCATCGATTTTAATCTCGATTAATTGCTGTGCCATCTGACCGTTACTCTGGTAAACTTTTCCAGCAGAAGCAGTGGTAATCAGGGCATTAGTAGCGGCTTGGAGATGAATTTTTTGTTGAAGAACATCACCCCCAACTATTCCCCCCGCCGTGTGTAAAATCACCGTATGACAAAGGTTTTTTCCCTCGGGATAAAAAGGTCTTTGTACTTTTAAAGGGGCGGTAGCATAGACGTGATTAATCTCGGTTGCGAGATTTTTTTGCTTGTAAATTAGTTCTAGGTTTCCCTGCCACATTATTGCTCCTCAGTCATGGTTTCTAGAAATTGCCGATAATTTTCAGGACTGAGATTAATTTTAACTTCTATTTGCTGTTCTTTATCCCTGATCAGTAAAATATATTCACTTTCCGCTTTTTTGCCGACCAGGAGAGGATTTTTTAGCTCGAATTTTTGATAAACTAGATGGGGTTTCGTCACCCGAATAACTAAACTAGCTTGGGATTGGGGATAAATGTCTAATTGCTCCCGTTCCCGATCTAAAATTAATTGTTTAGGTGTCATGCTTCTTTCGTCAGCAAAAGTAGATTTATGCCAATAGAGGGTAATCCCCCGAATTTGAGGCATTTGGATGCTAAATTTTTCATCAAAACCTTGCCGCTCCCAATTAATATCTTCCAGAGAGCCAGTATCGGGAATTAAACGCTGTTGCCAGAAGACTTCCTTAAGATTTAAATCTTGCCACCATTGGCTAATAATTTGGAAATTCTCCAGATTATCGGGGTGGGGATTGGCACTTTGCCAGAGGAGAGGAGTAAGCATTTTGGGGGAATTTTTGCGCTCGGAAAATCAGGATAATAGCGTTCGCTAGAGTTAAGGGATCATTAAGCTCAATCATCATCGATTCTTGAGCTGCCGATCGGGCCATAATATTAACTCTCGATCGCATTTTTATTTTATCCTAAATTATCGAGGGAAAAACTGCTAAAAGTGGTCTTCATCGGCGATCGTCAGCCGCCAGCCCAGAAAACTGAGGGAAGATCAGATAGCATTCCCACAATTTTGCAGGTTGAAATTCTAACACCGACTAACCGGTGCTTAGGATACAGGTATGAGGTAATCATCCCCTTTTCTATGGACGATCTAGACACAGACGTAGATGATACCACGGACGATAATTCCGAGGATAGTTCCTTTTCTTGGAATGATTCTTGTCAGTATATTGATGGAGATCAAGAACTTCTCTGGAAAACCGAATTTGGACTAACAAGCTTTAATAATAATGGTGAGCCAATATTTGTTTGCTATTCTTGGCAATACTACCTCGCTGCGACAGTCAAATATACCTGGAAATTCATCGCTAAATTTACCTCCAGAAATGCAGTGGGTTTATGCTATTTTAAAAGGGATTCGTCTTCTTGGCAAAGCTCCTATACGTCGCACATCAAGACGACAGCCTTCCTTATTAAAGGGGGCAAGTCAGAAGATTATCGATTTCTCAACGTTTGTTTCTGGCACTTTTTTGCCTAAAAAAGTGGCAAAACCGTTTTCTAGTAAGGCTTTCAGTAATTTTCAGCAAGCCCTAGATAAGTAGGGCTTGCTGAATAAATCTAAAAACCTTGTTGGGTAAGACTTTTAGACTTTTTGTCAATCAAAAAGTACCAGATATGGGAGTGGTCGGGGGGAAAATCCCTGGACTTTTTCCCTGAAAATTAGGTAATTTACCCGATGAAAATGGGTTAAACCCCACACCCCACACCCCACACCCTACACCCTGCCCCTAG